>NZ_CP012546.1:1500000-1782665 GCF_002021925.1 Campylobacter pinnipediorum subsp. pinnipediorum | reverse complement strand
AATTAAACCTTTTTTGTAATAAAATAGACTCCTTATTTTATCTTAAATTTAATAAATTTTAACTTTTTCACCATGTGAATAAGTAGTGAATAAGTAGTGAAAAGGATGTGATGAAAATTTTAGGAATAGATCCTGGCTCTAAAAACTGCGGTTATGCTATCATAGAAAAAACCTCTAAAAAAACGGCTTTGCTTGAAGCTGGACTTATAAAAATAAAACCAAATAATCTTCAATATCAAATCACAGAACTATGTGAAGGACTTGATGTGATTTTTAAAAATCATAGCTTTGATGAAGTGGCTATTGAAGACATATTTTTTGCTTATAATCCAAAAACCGTTTTAAAATTGGCTCAATTTCGCGGAGCATTAAGTCTTAAAATACTTCAAATTCACGGTGATTTTGCTGAATACACCCCACTTCAAGTAAAAAAAGCTGTAACAGGAAAGGCAAAAGCTACAAAAGAACAGGTTGCCTTTATGGTAAAAAAAATTTTAGGTATCACAAAAGAGATAAAGCCACTTGATATAACAGATGCTATCGCTATCGCTTTAACTCACGCAAATAATTTAAGAATACAACAATAATTTATAGGAAAATTTGTAGTAAATAAAAATTTAGTCAAAGATACTAGATATTGGATTATTTAGTCTTTAGTTATGACTGTATTAACAATTATAATTATAAATTTAAGGCATATTTAATATTTACTTTGAAAAATGAAATATATGCCCTACTCTCAAATGATTAGTATAAAAATTAAATAGATAGATATATGTTTTATTTTTTAATCATATTTATTGGATTTTAAGCACTGCTTTTGTTCTATATTTATTACTGCTTTATCTTTTTATATAAATGGTCTTATCTTTTCTATGCTTATTGTATATTATTTAAAGATTATAAACTTTAGTGTAGCACCACCTTTTATGGAATGGTTGAAATTTTATCTTGTATATTGATTGCTATTATTTAAATATTTCTTAAAATATTTTTTAGATTGAATTAGCTATAAATTTTAGTTAAACTATCCAAATTTGAACTAGCATTTAGTAAAAGCATATCAGCTAAGACCATTCTAACCATAGCGGTTACCACAACACTTCCTCTTATGCCTATACAGGGGTCGTGTCTTCCTCTTAGCTCAAACTCAACATTTTGATTTTTTAAATTTGTAGTTTTTTGTGATTTAAAAATGGACGGTGTCGGCTTAAAATGGCTTTTAAAAATGATATCATTTGAGTTGCTTATCCCGCCTAAAATTCCGCCAGAATGATTTGTTAAAAATCCACTTTCATCCATCTGGTCGTTATTTTGTGACCCAAACATATAACTAGCATTAACACCCTCGCCTATCTCGATAGCCTTTACTCCATTTATGCCCATTATCGCATAAGCTAGTCTTGCATCAAGCTTATCATAAAGCACTTCTCCAAGTCCAGCAGGAATGCCACTAGCCTTTGTAAAGACACAAGCTCCTACACTATCGTGAGCTTGTTTTGCTTTTAAAATTTCATCTTTCATAGCCTCTTCTTTTCCTAAAGAAAAAATTTCAGATTTTTGGGCTAATTCAAAGTCAACATTATCAGCTAAAATACTTCCAACTTGCAAAATCCCACTTTGGACTTTGATACCAAACTCATTTAACAAAAGAGCAGAAAAAGCACCACCTACAACACGAACAGCGGTTTCCCTAGCACTTGATCTTCCCCCTCCCCT
Source organism: Campylobacter pinnipediorum subsp. pinnipediorum (assembly GCF_002021925.1). Classification (NCBI taxonomy): domain Bacteria; kingdom Pseudomonadati; phylum Campylobacterota; class Epsilonproteobacteria; order Campylobacterales; family Campylobacteraceae; genus Campylobacter; species Campylobacter pinnipediorum. The sequence continues at coordinate 1,780,946 of NZ_CP012546.1, read as the reverse complement.
ATAATCACGAATGCCAAATTTCTTAAAGTATGTAAAATCAGCATGTCCGGGTCTAAAAATATTTTTTAGGTTTTCATAATCATTTGATTTTTGATTTTGGTTAAATATCGCAAAACCTATCGGTGTACCGGTGCTAAAACCATCAAAAACACCACTAAAGATTTCTAATTTATCAGCTTCATTTCTTGGGGTTGAAAATTTATTTTTCCCGGGTCTTCTTTTGTCTAACTCACTTTGTAAAAACTCTTCATCTATTTTTATCCCAGCAGGTAGTCCATCTATAACACCACCTATGGCTTTTCCATGACTTTCTCCAAATGTTGTTAGTCTTAATTTTGTTCCAAAAGTATTCAACCATTATCCTAATGTTTTATTTTTTCTAGTGCTATTTTTGCCGCTTTTTGTTGAGCCTCTTTTTTTGAGTTTGCTATGGCTCTTGAAATTTCTGTATTATTTACAAAAAGTGCTATTTCAAACTCTTTTTTATGATCTGGTCCAAAACTTCTTATAAGCTCATAAGTAGGAGTTACTCCAAGATTTGATTGAGTTATCTCTTGAAGTGATGTTTTATAGTCTTTTGCCAAGTTTAAAAGATCTATTTTTGGATAGCACTCTTCTAAGACTCTTATGGCTATCTCTCTTACTTTTTCAAGTCCTGACTCGATATAAATAGCCCCCATAACAGCTTCAAAGACATCGCTTAAAATGCTTGGTTTTTCTCTTCCACCGTTGTTTTCTTCGGCGGTAGAAATATAGACAAATTCTCCTAAATGTAGATTTTTTGCCATATTTGCAAAACTTTTTTCATTTACAAGAGCGGCTCTTAATTTACTCATATCGCCTTCATTTGTCTTTTTAAATTTCTTAAAGAGATATTCACCAACTATCAAATCCATAACAGCATCGCCCAAAAATTCTAATCTCTCGTTGTTATAGTTAAATTTAGAGCTTTTATGCGTTAATGCTTCTTTTAAATTTTTCAAATCAATAAAAGTATAATTTAAAATTTTTTCAAGTTTTTTTAATTCATTCATATAAAACTTCCATTTTCTTTTATTTTTATTGCTTCATCTCTAGCCATTTTGTCGCACTCTTCGTTTTGTGGGTGTCCATTGTGTGCTTTTACCCAAATGGCATTTATATTGTGTTGTTGTGAAACGTTTATATACTCTTTCCAAAGCTCTATATTTTTTACCTTTTTAAAATCCTTCTTTATCCAGCCTTCAAGCCATGAATTTATAGAGTTTGCCACATAAGAACTATCTGTATAAAGCTCTATATTACAAGGTTCTTTTAATGCTTTTATACCCTCTATAACAGCACGAAGTTCCATTTGATTGTTTGTTGTGTTGTTTTCTCCGCCACTTTGTTTTTTTATATTTTCTTTGTATTCAAGGATATAAGCCCAGCCACCTGGTCCCGGGTTATTTAAGCACGAACCATCACTAAAAAGGCATATTGTTTTCATCATTTTTTTCCGTTATCTGGCTTAAAATTTTTACACTACCCAAAGAGTGGCACATAGGACATCTATAAAAGTGCATTGGAAATGAGTTTTTGCACGAGTTGCAAACATAATTAAAACTCAAATCAGCCTTATCAAATCCCGTATCTTTTAAATTTTTAATAACATTTAATTCAAAGCTATTTATATCTGCTTTTTCTTTTATGATACCTTTTGCATAAAATAGTGCTTTATACTCTTCATCTTCTAAATTTAACGGCATATTTTGCTGATATAAAATATCTATAACATCTGAAATAGGTAAAAAGCTAGGAAAGGTTTGAAGGCTTTTGTTGTTTTTTATCCAAAGTTGCATAGCCATTCTTTTTAGCAATGCAAAATCATTGCTGTATTTTAAAATTTTGTCCGTTTTTTCATCTATGCTTAGCTCTTTATCATTTAAAACTATATTTGCCTTTATGTATGCTCTAGCTGTTTTTACATCGGCACCAAGTTCTTGCAGTGAGTCAAGTGTCTGTAATGCTTCGTTAAATTTTTTTAGCTTCTCATCTATCATGGTTAAAAATCTTAAAGCAATCTCATTTCTTGGGCTTATCTGGACAGCTTGTAAAAAGATATTCATACTATTTTGCAAAAAACCAGCTTTAAAATATACACTTCCAAGCTGGGTTAGGATAAATTCTTTTTCTATTTTATTTTTTACCTTGCTAAGGGCTATGAGATATATACTTATGGCTTTTTCAAAGTCGCCACTTTTTACAAAGGTCATAGCCAAAACTCCAAGGTCGTTTGCATCTATGTCTAGGTTTTTTAGTAGTTGTTTGTGATTGTCGCTTATTGAGTTTGAATTATCAAATTTTTTTATAAATTTTTCTATCTTTCTTTTTTCATCTTTTTTGCTAAAAATACCCCAAGCATAGCTAAAAAATGCTACCATAAAGATTATGCTAAACAAAACAATAAGTCCAAAAATAGGGTCTCTATGACCTATAAAAAATATATCCACTTTGATCACTTTTTTATTGTATTTAAAGCGCAATTATAGCAAGTTGATTGTATAATCTTGCTTATGATAGAACAAAAAAGTATTGATAGGTTATTAGAACAAGTTGATATTGTTGATGTTGTAAGTCATTATGTGGATGTTCAAAAATCAGGGGCAAATTATAAATGTGTTTGTCCATTTCACGATGATAGAAATCCAAGTATGAGTATAAGTCCGCAACGACAAATTTATCACTGTTTTTCTTGTAAAGCTGGTGGAAATGCTATAAAATTTATTATGGATTTTGAAAAGCTAAACTATCCAGAGGCGATAGAAAAACTTGCTAGTATTTCAAACTTTACATTAGAATACACAAATAATAACAGTAAACCCATACAAAATAAACAGATTTTAGAAAATGTAAATGCCTTTTATCGTTCTTGTCTTTATAAAAATCAAAATGCATTAAATTATCTTTATTCAAGAGGTTTAAACGATAAGATTATAGAGCATTTTGGACTTGGCTATGCACCTGAAAACAGTGCTACTTTAAGGCTTTTGGAAAATGAAAAAATTTTACCACAAGAGGCACTTGAAGTAGGGATAATAAAACAAAATGAAAAAGGAATTTATGCTAGTTTTATTGAAAGAATAAGCTTTCCTATATACAATCACACATCAAGACTTGTAGGATTTGGTGGTAGGACTATCACAAATCATATGGCAAAATATGTAAATAGTCCGCAAAGTGATGTTTTTGATAAGTCAAAATTGCTTTATGGTTATAACCTAGCAAAGCAAACAATATATCAAAAAAAGAAGGTTATCATAACTGAGGGCTATCTTGATGTTATTATGCTTCATTCTGCCGGTTTTACAAATGCTGTTGCTGTTTTAGGAACAGCGCTTACAGAGAAGCATTTACCACTTTTAAAACGTGAAAATATAAATGTAATCCTTTGTTTTGATGGAGATGAGGCGGGTATAAATGCTGCTATAAAATCAAGCTTGTTGCTTAGTACAAATGAGATAGATGGTTCTGTTGTTATTATAGATGGTGGTGCTGACCCAGCTGATATGGTGTTTGCTAACAAGATAAAAGAGTTAGAAGAGTTGTTTGAGTCAGGAATAGAAATAGGGGAGTTTTATATAAGACAAATAGCCCTTAAATACGACCTAGAACGTCCTATGCAAAAACAAAAGTGTTTAGATGAGATAACACAATTTACTAACAAACTAAAACCTGTTGTTAGTGTTAGTTATAACAGTTTGGTCTCAGAACTAATTGGTGTTAGTGTAAATTTGGCTCATAATTTCAAACAAGAGAGTTTTAAACATCAAAAACAAGAGATAGTAAATAATGTAAATATTGATAATAAAATTTCAAAAGATTTGCTAGAACTTTCTATTTTAAAGACTATGTTTAGTAATGAAAATTTCAAAAAATTTATAATTAGCAATGTAAGTAACTCTTATTTTTTTAATCATTCTGATATTTTTAGTGCGATTTTAAATTTAGAAAAGGTTGAGGAAAATACGAGTTTAAGGGAACTTTGGCTTGATGATAGTGCGATAGTTATAGAAGATTTTGATAAATTGCAAATAGCTATTAATAATTTAAAGATAAAATATTTTGAAAATTTGCAGATGAATAAAAGAAATAGTAAAGATAAAGACAAGCTGGAAGTTTTAGAAAAAATTGCAAAAATTATAAAAGGATTGAAAGATAAGAATGAAAGCATTGGCGTTATTTAGTGGTGGTCTTGATAGTATGCTTGCTATTAAGCTGATTACAGATCAAGGTATAGATGTAGTTGCACTTCATATGGATACAGGTTTTGGTGTAGATGAAGAAAAGTTTCATGTTTTAAAAAGAAGAGCCGAGTTAGCTGGAGCTAAGTTTAAGGTAGTGGATATAAAAAATAAATACCTTCAAGAGGTACTTTTTACACCTAAATTTGGCTATGGAAAGCAGTTTAATCCCTGTATAGATTGCCACGGACATATGTTCAAGGTTGCACTTGCTATGCTTGAAGAAGAGAGTGCAAGTTTTGTTATAACTGGTGAAGTTATAGGTCAAAGACCTATGAGCCAAAGAAGAGAAGCTTTAAATCAGGTAAAAAAACTTGCAAGTGATGATGAAGATCTTGTTCTTAGACCTATGTGTGCAAAGCTTTTAAACCCTACAAAACCAGAGAGAGAAGGGTGGGTTGATAGAGAAAAATTACTTGATTTTAGTGGTAGAGATAGAAAACCACAATTAGCTCTTGCTAAGGAATTTGGCTTTAAAGATTATGCTACACCGGGCGGGGGTTGTTTGCTTACTGTTGAGAGTTTTGCTGTTAAAATAAAAGAGTATTTGAAATTTGATAAAGATATGAGAGATATAGATGTAACTTGGCTAAAGCTAGGTCGCCATTTACGCTTAAAAAATGGTGCAAAAATGGTCATAGGAAGAGATGAAAATGACAATAAAATGCTCTTAAACTCACCAAATGATAAATTTCACATGATAAGCTTTTTAGATGATATAGTAGGTGCCGTTAGCTTTATTGATAAAAATGCCGATGATGAGGATTTGAACTTTGCTTGTAGATTGGCACTTGCTTATACAAAAGCCCCAAAAGATAAGTCTGTAAATATCAAAGTAGGGGATAAAAACTTAGAGGTTATACCTTTTGAAGATAAGGCTATAGCTCAAAATTTCTTCGTAAAATGATAATGTTAAAGTGCTATCAGCACTTTAACATTTAGATTAAATCAAAACTTATATCTAAGTCCTATTGTTGCATTATATAGTTTTTCTTTCGATTTAGCTTTTGCGCCAATTATCATATTAGCAGATAAATTTTGTGTTAAATTTACTTGTGCTCCTGTTATCAAAGAAACATATGTTGATTTTTTGTTATTTGTTGCTAGGATTATATCTTTATCTGAGCCTATAAATCTAACAATGCTATCTTTTGTTTTTTTATAAATTTCTTTTTGTAAAGAAGGTGTTATAAAAAAGTAGTTTCCATTTTCTAAATATGTTCTAAACTCAATTCCAGCGCTTGCATTAAGTATCTTAGAATTTGAACCACTGAATTTCATAGCAAACAATCCATCTTCTTTAAATTCATTATTTTTCAAATAACTATATGAAGCACCTATAAAAGGTTTTATAAAACTATTATTTTTAGTTGCTACAACATAACCATAGCTTAAATCAAATGTTAGTGATTTTGTATCATATTTGCTTTTTTGTGATACTAATGCATTGTTTGGTATTTTGATATCTCTTGTTAATTTATTTTTAGATTTTCCTATGGATACTTTTGTATCTATCTCATTATTATTCACATAACTTCTAGTGTATACACCTATTTGATAGTTATCTGCTTTATTATCAAAACTATCATTTTTTGTTTTTGTTTTTGCATAATTTATATAATTTCCTACTATTGTGCTATCAAATGTTCTATCATAACCTATAGCAAAACCATAAAGACTTGATTTTATATTGTTTTGAGATCTTGTTTGACCTCCTAAAGCAGAAGCCCATAAACTATTATTGTATGCAAATCTATCTGTGTATTCTTTTACTACATTAGCCATTGCATTATCATTATTTGAAACAAATCTCATATCTTTTAAGGCATTGATAGCTTTTGCAAGCGCTAGATCTTTGTTAAAAGGATTGCTTAGTTGTGCTAGTCTTGTTTGAGTTGTTATTTCTGAATTAAAATCAACTATTTGAGTAGATAAATTTTCTGATATATTGCTGGATATATCTTGTGTTGTTTGTTTTATTTCATTAGAGAAAGTTTGAATTTGATCTTTGCTCATAGTTTCAAATATTTGTCTTAAATTTTGATTGTCTTTTGTTAAATCATAAATTGAACTTTGAATGCTATCTTTTGTAGAAAATTTAGATTTAAATTCTTTTTCTTTCTCTATTTTTTCTTGCTTTTCTCTTTCTTCTCTTTCAAGTCTTTCTCTTTCAAGTCTTTCTCTTTCAAGTCTTTCTCTTTCAAGTCTTTCTCTTTCAAGTCTTTCTCTTTCTTGTTTTTCTCTTTCAAGTTTTTCTCTCTCTTCTCTTTCAAGTCTTTCTTGTATTTCTTTTTCTTTTTTCTCAATTTTTACTTTTTGTTCTTTCAGTTTTTCTAATTCTGATTTTAATCCAGCATCATTGCTTGATTTTTCTTCAATCTTTTTACTAACAACCTCTACGTTTTTTTTAAGTTTGGTATGAAATGTATTTATAAAATCATCTAGTTTGCTTTTGATCTCTGTTTTATGTTTTTTTATAAAATCTTCATTTAATTGTGTAACATTTTTGTTAGAATTAATTGAACCTTCTCCTAATCCTAGATTAATTCCATTAGTATTAAAGCTTCCATTAAGTTTTTGAAGTGTAGCATTAACTATCTTTTCAGGATTTTTTAACATCTCATTTAAAGGATCTTCTATATTTTCTTTAAGCCAATCATTAGTAGTTTCATATCCATGTTTTAAAGCACTATATATCAAAAGAGCGTCGTTATTATCTTTTTGAGAAAGACTTTCGGCTTTTATTTCATCATCTTTTACAAGTGCAAATTGAATTAAATATTGAACAACAATTCCTTTGAGACCATTTGTATCTTTATCGATATTTGACATCATCTTTTCTATATTATCACCATATTTTTGTAGCGCAATAGTAAGAAGAGTTACTCTTGCCTCTTCAAAATATGTTTCTGCAAATAAAGAATTTGTTAAACAGGCACTAATAGCAACAGCACTTAAAAATTGAGAAATTTTCATTATATTATCCTATTGTTAGTTTTATATTTTAAATTCTGTTATTTTATTTTATTTTATTTAAAATTAGCTGAATAAAAAATTGACAATTATTTACTAAAACCACCCCCAAAAGCTTTAAATACTTGAACAATTGCTTTGTTTAGATTTAAATTCGCATTTACAAGACTTAGCTTTGTGCTTAGTAAATTTCTTTGTGCATCAAGCAGGCTTAGATGATCTACATAGCCCTCATCGTATTGTGAGTTTACAAGTTCGTATATCTTTTCTTGAGAGTCTAAAAGATCTTTTGTTTGGTTAAAAATTTCAATTAGATTTCGTCTATTAATTAGTGCTGTTTTTACTTCACCAAGAGCTATTTTTATTATTTTTTCATATTTCAAAGCACTTTCACTTTCTATTATTTTAGATAATTTAACTCTATTTTTTGTTTGAGGTAGATTGAAAATATTTTGTGTAAGAGAGGTACCAAGAGACCAAAACTGAGCATCTTTATCAAATAAATTATCTATCTTAGCTGAACTAAAACCAAAAATTCCACTCAAAGATATAGATGGAAAATAAGCAGCTTTAGCAACTCCAACAAGAGCATTAGAGCTTCTTAAAGCCTCATAAGCACTTGCAACATCGCTTCTTTTTAGAAGTATATCAGCACTTATGTCAACATCTATTTCAGGTATTTTTGGAAGCGTTTTGTTTGTATTAACTAGCGAGTATAAAATTTCATTATTATCTCTTCCAACAAGTATAGACAATGCATTTGAAAGTGTGATTATTTGATTTTTTATATTGTTTAAATTTATACTTGCATTTTGCACAGATGTTACGCTTTGTATATATACAGATTTTGTTATCGCACCGGCTTCAAGCTGTTTTTTGCGGTAATTCATCGTATCTATATAACTTTTTAGCGTGTTTTTGTAGATATTTTCTTGCATTTTTAATGCCACTAATGAAAAATAATTATCTACGACATTTGAAACTATACTTAATCTAGAAGCATTATAGTCATAAATACTTGCATTTAAAAGTGCTTTGTTTGATTCGACTGAGTTTCTTACTCTTCCCCATAAATCAACCTCGTAGTTTAAAACAGCATTTAGTGAAAAACTATCTGTTTTTAAATGCTCTGTGCCTCTTCTTGTTGCACTGCCTGTTACACTAGCAGTAGGTAAAAATAGTGATTTTGCATTGTTTAGATTTATATCGGCTTTTTGTAAATTTAAATAAGCTATTTTTAAATCTATATTATGCTTTAAAGCATCATCAACCAGTGAGTTTAATTTATTGTCGTTAAATTCTTCCCACCATTTATCGCTTATATTTGTTGTTTGGCTTTTGTACTCAAAGCTTGAGTTTACATCAATCATTTCAGGCTTAAATGAACATCCTACAAATAAAAGAACTATTGCAAAAAATATAATATTACGCATCTAAAGCACCTTTTCTATTTTTAAATTTTTGATTTAAACTTTCAAGTAGATAGTAAAACAACGGAACAAAAAATATCGCTATTGTAGTCGCTGCTATCATACCACCTATAAGTCCGGTAGATAATGAATGCCTACTTGCAGCACCTGCACCACTTGAAATAACCATCGGGAAAATACCCATACCAAATGCAATTGATGTCATAACTATCGGTCTAAAACGAAGTTTTGCTGCATTTATAGCTGCATCAAATATGCTTTTACCCTTTTCTCTTTCTTGCATTGCAAATTCTATTATTAAAATAGCATTTTTTGCTGAAAGTCCGATAAGTAATAATAGACCTATTTGGAAATATATATCATTGCTAAGACCTCTTATGTATGTTGCAAAAAGAGAACCAAATACTGCAAAAGGAATAGCTGTTATTACTGCTAATGGTATAAGCCATCTTTCGTATTGAGCCGCTAATATCAAAAATACAAAAATCATACCAAATACAAACGCGGTTTGACCTGTACCTGATGATGTCTTTTCTTGATACGCTGTTCCTGAATATGCTATGGAGTATTCATCTTGTTTTAATGTCTGTTTTATAACATCTTCGATAGCATTTAATGCATCTCCTGATGTATATCCTGGTGCCGGTTCTCCCATAAGTTTAGCAGCCGGAAAAAGATTGAATCTTTCAACTAAATCAGCACCCATACTCCTTTTTAAAGTAACGATAGAATTTAGTGCGACCATCTCACCTTTTTTGTTTTTTACAAATATATTTCTAATATCTTCTGCTGAATTTCTAAAACTCTCTTTCGCTCTCATATATACACGATATGACTTTCCAAACATGTTAAAATCATTTATATAGTATCCACCTATTGTAGCCGCGATAGTAGCAAATATATCGGGTTTACTAACACCCATCAAATAAGCTTTTTGTTCATCTACTTCTATTTTATACTGTGGATATGTGGTATCAAGTGTCGTTCTAACTCTAGTTATTTCAGGTCTAGCATTTGCTGCCATAACAACTTTCATAGTGTCTTTTTGAATTTCATCATAGCTTTTTCCACTTTTGTTTTGAAGATAAATTTCAAAACCACCTGCAAGACTAAGTCCCATAATAGGTGGTGTATTCATAACAAAACTCATACTCTCTTTTGATGGTGTAAGCATTCCATTAAAAGGTCCTAATAAAGCAAAAATTTGATCTTTTGGGTTTTTTCTTTGATCCCAATCTTTAAGCCCTACGAAAGATATGGCAGAATTTTCTCTAAGAACTCCAGCAAACATATCATATCCGGCGATAGTGGTTACTCTATCTACATTTGGATTTGTTAAAAATTTATCTGATATTTTTTTAACTTCTGTTAGTGTTCTAGATGATGTTGATGCTGGCGGTAAAGATGTAACAGCTATAGCGGCACCCTTGTCTTCATAAGGAACAAGAGAGCTTGGTATAATCTTTAAAAGTGTTATCATAGCCCAAACAATAATGACAACTACAATCAAACTAGGAATTACATGTCTTATAACTTTAGCTACACCAGCCGAAAACACATTTGTACTCCAATCAAAAAAATCATTAAATTTTTGTACAAACCAAAATGGCTTTTCCTCTGTTCTTTTTAGAAAAACTGCACAAAGTGCCGGAGTTAGTGTTAAAGCAACCAAACCAGAAAGACAAACAGAAACCACAAGAGTTAGGGCGAATTGTCTTTGAATAACCCCAACAAAGCCCTCCATAAAAGCAACAGGAATAAAAACGGCTGATAAAACCAAAACTATTGAAATAACAGGTGTTGTAACCTCCTCCATGGCCTTTATACTAGCTTCTTTGACACTTATATTTTTATCTTCGTGCATAATACGCTCAACATTTTCTATAACTATGATTGCATCATCGACCACTATACCTATGGCAAGAATTAGTGCAAAAAGTGTTATTAAATTTATAGAAAAACCCATAATATAAAAACCAACAAATGTTCCTATTATAGATACAGGAACGGCAAGCATTGGTATGATTGTTGCCCTAAAACTTTTTAAGAACATATAAATAACAACCATAACAAGTAACATTGCTTCTATAAATGTTTTTACAACCTCTTGTATAGAAATTTCAACAAATTTTGTAGTATCATAAGGTATCTCGTGATACATTCCATCAGGATAGCTCTTTGAAATTTCTTTTAATCTCTCTTTAACTAAATGCATTGTTTCAACAGCATTTGCTCCATTTTGCAAAAATATAAGCATAGGTGCCATATCTTTTCCGTTCATTAAAGCACCTATTGAATAATTTTCAGAACCTATCTCAATATCAGCCACGTCTTTAAGTCTTAATAAATTTCCCTTGTTGTCAGCTTTTAGTATTATATTTTTAAATTCATCTACATTTTTAAATCGTCCATCAGCACTTATTGCATACACATATGATATTTTATCTTTTATAGGTGCTTCGCCTATCTTTCCGGCTGCATACTGACTATTTTGAGTTTTTATAGCCGATATAACATCAGTTGTGCTTAGATTGTATTTTGCAAGTAAATCAGGTTTTATCCAAATTCTCATAGCATAATTTTTACTACCTATAATAGTCGCGTCCCCAACACCTTTTACTCTTTTTATATCATCTAATATATTTAAAATAACATAGTTATTTAATTCAGTAATCGTAGCATTTGGATTTAAAAAAGAGACAACACCAAGCATAGATCCACTACTCTCACGAACAGTTACTCCTATTTGTCTAACTTCACTAGGAAGTTTTGAAAGAGCTGTTTGAACACGATTATTTACATCTATGCTAGCTTGTTTTGAATTTGTTCCTATTTTAAAAAACACATTTAAATTCATAGAACCACTAGAACTTGATACACTCTTCATATATATCATATTTTCAACACCATTTACCTGATCTTCTATAACAGAAGCAACGGTGTTTGCTATAACATCTGCGTTTGCACCAGTGTATTGTGCTCTTATGCTAATTTGTGGTGGTGTAAGTTGCGGATATTCTTCTACAGGAAGACCTCTTAAAGACATAAAACCCGCTATAAATATAATTATAGAAAGAACACTTGCAAATATTGGTCTGTTTATAAAAAATCTAGAAAACATCTATTTGTTCTCCTTGTTTTCTACCTTTACATTAGCCCCGATACGAATTTTATTAAAATTGTTAATTATTATTTGATCGCCTTCTTCTAATCCACTATTTATGATTGCATTTTCTGATGTTTCAAATATAATTTGAATAGGTTTTTTTATAACCTTGTTATCTTTTGCAACTAAAACATATGGAGATACAACATCTTGTTTTATTGCAATTTGCGGTAATAAAAAGCTATCTTTTTGTATAAAGCCATCTAGACTTATTTTTGCAAATGAGCCAGCTAGAAGTTGCAAATTTTCATTTTTAAACTCAGCTTTTGCTAAAACACTACCGGTATTTTCATCAACGGTATTGTCTATAAAGCTAAGTGAGCCTTTTATATTTCCATTGTTGGTTATAAGTGTTGCATTTGAATCTAATTGAACCCAATTTTTGTTTGTTAGATTATTGATTCTTTTTAGGTTTGCTACATCTGAGATGTAAAATCTAGCATTTATCGTATCTATATCACTAAGTTTTACTAATTGTGTATTACCAGCAGCAACAAAAGAACCAACATCTACTAAGTTTTCGCTCACAACACCGCTAAAAGGTGCTTTTATTTTTGTGTAGCTTAGGTCTAGTTTTGCTGACTTTGCATTTGCTTTTGCACTTGCGATTGAAGCACTTGCAGCTTCAAATTTTGCCAAAGCATTGTCGTATTCTTTTTGGCTTATAGCTTTTTGTGATAGTAATTTTTCAACACGTTCCATCTCATTTTTTGCATTTTTATATGCTGATTCGGCTTGTATGATAGCTGCATTTGCTATATCATATAATGCTTCAAATTTATCAGGTTCTATAACAAATAAAACATCGCCTTGTTTTACCTTATCTCCTGCTTTGAAATTTTGTTTTATTATGGTTCCTGAAACTTTTGGGGTAATCATAACCTCTTGTAAGCTTTCAAGTTTTGCTGGATACTGAAAAATCATTTTATTATCAGCTTTTTTTGCAACCACAACATCTACTGTTGCTGGTGGTATTTGCGGCTTTTTACTTTGAGCATTTTTATCTTGCTCGGTTTTTGAAGAATTAAAGTCAAAGCACCCAGCTATAAGTATTGTTACAAAAATAGCTATAAGTATTTGTGATTTTTTCATACTACCTCCCATTTTATTTTGTTTTAAGTCTAAAATACAGTTTTGGAATTGTATAACAAATTTTAAAACAAAAAATAAAAAAAATAGTAATTTCTATAATATAAATATTGTTTTAAATTTTTATACTTGCTACTTTTTATAGTGCAGCTATGGTTTCTATCTCTACAAGTCCATTTTTTGGTAGTGTTTTTACAGCTATAGTGCTTCTTGCTGGATAATCGCCATCAAAATATGTAGCATATATATCATTTACTTTTGAAAAATCTTCAATATTTGCCAAAAATATAGTTGTTTTTACTACATTTTTAAAGTCCATTTTTGCTTCAGCTAAAATATTTTTTATATTTTCTAAGCTTTGTTTCGCTTGTTCTTCTACACTAACCCCTGCAAATTCGCCATTTGGTTTAACGCCTAATTGCCCTGAAATAAATAGCATTCCATTTACTAAAACAGCTTGAGAGTATGGTCCTATTGCTTGTGGTGCTAAGTTTGTATGTATGATTTGTTTCATATTTTATCCTTTTATTGTGTTTTAAAATTATCTTGATTTTACATCATTTTTGCTTTAAAGTTTTCTAAAATTTATTATTTTTATTATTTTTTGATATAATTTGACCCAAAAATTTAATTATTAAGGATTTTATTTGTATCCCAGTAGCGACAACTCGCTTTTTATGATTGTTCTTGCAGTATTCTTTGTCTTTTTAAATGCTTTTTTTGTTCTTTCTGAGTTTGCCCTTGTTAAGGTTCGTAAATCACGCCTTGAAGAGCTTATAAAAGAAAAAGTTCCAAATTCTCAGTTGGCATTTGATATGTCAAACAAGCTAGATACGTATCTTAGTGCTACACAATTAGGTATAACACTTAGTTCTCTTGCTCTTGGTTGGATAGGAGAGCCTGCTGTTGCTAGATTGTTAGAAGAACCTATGACTACATATTTTGGTGCTAGAGAAGTTGTTGTTCATAGTGTATCTTTTGCTATAGCCTTTACTCTGATAACACTTTTGCACGTTGTTTTAGGTGAGCTTATACCAAAATCAATAGCGATATCAAAAGCTGAAAGTTCTGTTTTAAAGATAGCAAGACCACTTCATTTTTTCTGGGCTATATTATCTCCTGTTATAAAAACTTTTGATTTTTTAGCTGGTGTTGGTTTAAAAGCACTTGGTATAAAGCCAGCTAAAGATAGTGAAATAGCACACTCAGAAGAAGAAATAAAAATAATAGTAAGTGAGAGTTTAAAGGGCGGTGTTTTGGATAGTTTTGAAACAGAGCTTATAAAAAATGCTGTTGATTTTAGTGATACGGTTGCTAAAGAGATTATGACTCCTCGTAGGGATATGGTTTGTATAAATAAACAAAAAAGTTTTGAAGAAAATTTACAAGTTGTTTTTGACTCTAAGTATACAAGATATCCTTATATAGATGGTTCAAAAGATGTTATTTTAGGACTTATTCATATAAGAGATATTTTACAAGTTCATTTTAGTGATAAGAAAGAAAAAAGTTTTGATAGTATAGTAAGAAAGTTTATTATCGTGCCTGAGAGTTTGTCTATATCAAAAGTACTTTTGATGATGAATAAACAACAAATTTCAGCTGCTTTGGTTGTTGATGAATACGGCGGAACAGCTGGGCTTTTGACTATGGAAGATATTATGGAAGAGGTTTTGGGCGATTTTCATGATGAACATGATGATGCTGATCTTGGCTATAAAAGAATAAATGAAAATATATATGAATTTAATGGAAGATTTGAACTTGAAAGGGTTGAAGAACTTCTTGGTATAACGTTTGATGAAGAGACTGATCAAGTTACGATTGGTGGATATGTATTTAATCTTATGGGAAGACTTCCTACTGTTGGCGATAAGATAGAAGATGAAAACTGTTATTATGAAGTTAGAAAGATAGATGGCACTAGTATTTTAAGTGTGAAAGTAAGAAAAAAGATAGAACAAATTGAGTCAGATAACGAACATAGTTAAGAGATAGGAGATATTTATGATAAGAGTAGGCATACATGGTGCAAGTGGAAAAATGGGTAAAGAGATAGCTTCTTGCTTGTGCGAAAATCAATTTGCTAAACTTAGCGTTGCTTATTCTATAAATGAAATTTCACATCCACTACCAAAAGATGTAATAATTACAAATGACCTTGAAGAGCTTTTTGAAAATAGCGATGTTGTTATAGATTTTAGTATAAAACAAGGTGCTATTAATTTGATAAACTATGCTAGAACAAATCCAAAACCACTTGTTATAGGAACAACAGGACTTGGAGAAGATGGTGTTGAGCTTATAGAACATGCTGCAAATGCTATGCCTATTTTATATGCTACAAATATGAGTTTAGGCATTGCTTTATTAAATCGTTTGGTTGCTTTGTCTTCAAAGACTTTGAGAGATTTTGATATAGAGATAGTTGAAATGCATCATAAACACAAAAAAGATGCACCTAGTGGAACAGCACTTACCTTGGCAGAACATGCAGCAGTTGCTAGAAATCTTGATTTGAAAGATGTTATGGTTACTGGTAGGGAAGGGCTTATAGGGGCTAGAACAAAAGATGAGATATCTGTCATGGCTCTTCGTGGTGGAGATGTTGTTGGTAGGCATACTGTTGGTTTTTATAATGATGGAGAGTATATGGAGCTTAATCATACAGCAACTTCAAGAGCCACATTTGCTAAAGGTGCTATAAAGGCAGCGGTTTGGTTACACTCTCAACCAAATGGAAAATATAGTATATATGATTGTATCGGTCTTTAATGTATTGTAAATTTTATATTTAGAATTTTTTGATAGTATCAACTAGGTTTTAAATCTTAAAGCTTATAAATTTTATTAAAATAAATATAAAATTATATTATAAATTTGGAGTATAAGTAATGTGCGCTATAGTTGGTATAATAAATTCAAAGGATGCTGCAAAAACCGCTTATTATGCTCTTTTTGCTATGCAGCATAGAGGTCAAGAAGCAAGTGGTATAAGCTCCTGTGATGAAAGTGGAAAAATACATACAGTAAAAGCTTCTGGACTTGTTACAGAGGTTTTTAAAAAAAGTAGCTTTGAAATTTTAAAAGGCGATATGGCAATAGGACACAATAGATACGCTACTGCTGGAAACGAGTCATTGTTTGATGCGCAACCAATAAATGCAAATTATTCTCTTGGTTCAATCTCCATAGTTCATAACGGAAACTTGGTTAATAAAGACAAAATAAGACAATCTTTAATAGACGAGGGTTCTATTTTTGCTTCAAATATGGATACAGAAAATATAATTCATCTTATAGCTAGACATAACAGTAAAAGTCTAAAAGATAGAATAATATATGCTTTAGAAAAGATTGTTGGAGCTTATTGTTTGCTTATACAATCAAGACATAAGACTTTTATAGTTCGTGATAAATACGGTGTTAGACCATTAAGTCTTGGAAGATTAAAAGATGGTGGATATGTTGTTGCTAGTGAAACTTGTGCTTTTGACTTGCTTGAGGCTGAGTTTATAAGAGATGTTAGACCTGGTGAAATGATTATATTTGAACGTGGTAAAGATGATTTTATAAGCGAACAAATTTTTGAGCCAGAACCAAGAGTTTGTGCATTTGAATATATATATTTTGCTCGTCCTGATAGTGTTATAGAAGGTAAAAGTGTATATGAGACTAGAAAAAATATGGGAAGAGTCCTTGCTAGAAAAAGTAAGGTTAAGGCTGATTTTGTAATACCTGTGCCAGATAGTGGCGTAGCTGCTGCTTTAGGTTATGCTCAAGAAAGTGGTCTTCCTTTTGAGGCGGCTATCGTTAGAAATCACTATGTCGGAAGAACTTTTATAGAACCTACTCAAGAAATGAGAAATTTAAAGGTAAAACTTAAACTAAACCCTATGTCTAATGTTTTAAGAGGCAAAGATGTTGTTGTTATAGATGATAGTATAGTAAGAGGAACTACAAGTAAAAAGATAGTTGAGCTTTTGCGTCATGCTGGTGTTAGAAATGTGCATTTTAAGGTTGCTTGTCCTGAGCTTAAATACCCTGAAAGATATGGCATAGATACTCCTAGTTTTGAAGAGCTTATAAGTGCAAATAAAAACATAGATGAGGTTTGTGAATATATAGGTGCTGATAGCTTGGAATTTCTTGATATCGATGAGTTACAAATGGCTTTAGGTAAAGAGAGAAGATATTCACTTGTTAGCTTTGATGGAGATTATTTTATTAAATAAAATTCTAAAAAATATTTATAGATTTTAATATATTTTAATTTTGCATATCGTATACTTTATCTTATTAATTTTTTTATTTTGAGGATAAAAACATGGGTTCAAAATTAGTTAAAAGTCTTATTTTATGGCTTACTTTGTGTTTGACTATAAGTTTAACACTATTTTCTTTCGCGAATTTGTCTTTTGCAAAAAAAGAAACAAATAAACTAGTTCTCTCCTCTCAATATGGTGTTGTTGATAATGCTGTGGATTTTTTAAAAAGTTTTATTGATTTAAAATTCTCCTCAGTAAGATATGTAGCAAAATCTTTATCACAAACGAATATTCCTGAAGATGAATTAGTGAAGATGCTAAAAGCTTCAAAAGAATCTGGTGGTTCTGATTTGCTATATGCTGGATTTGAAAGAAATGGTCGCATGGTTAGATCAAATAACAAAAATCAATCTCCTAGTGATGGCTATGATCCAAGAACTAGAGGATGGTATAAAAAAGCAAAAAGTGTTAATAATGATGTTATAACAGATGCTTATTTAACTACTACTGGCAATCAAGTAGCTATATCTCTAGCTACTACTTTTAATGAACCAAGTGGATCTTTTGGAGGTGTTGTGTCATCTGATATTTTTCTCTCAGATCTTAATTCTAGAATAGTTAGAATGAAGCATTATGATGAAGAGGAAATTTTTGCTATAGATGAAAAAGGTAGAATACTATTGTATTCAGATAAAAATTTGATTATGAAAAAAACAGCTATTAGTGAAGAATTAGTATCAGTGTTCAATGAAAATAATGATGTTATATTAGAAGAATTAAAAACTCATACTTTTGATAAAGATGGCAAAAAAATGGTTGCAGCTTGCCTTAAAGAAGATGCCACTAAATGGCTTTTATGCTCAATTGTACCAACAAATATCAATAATCAAAGTTCAGATAGGTTATTAAAGACTCAGATTTTTTTATCTGCAATTTTTATTGTTTTAATAGTTTTGGTTTTAGCTTTTTTTATGAATTTTAAGTTAAAACCTATTAAAGAAATAGGAGAAGGTTTGAGGTCATTCTTTGACTTCTTAAATTTTAAAACTAAAAATGCGAGTATAATACAGGTAAAAACCAAAGACGAATTTGGCGAAATGGCAACAATGATAAACGAAAACATAGCTAAAATCCAAGATGGTAAAACACAAGAAAACAACTTCATCCAACAAGCAAATCACTTTGTTGATAAGATAAAAGATGGTGATTTTACAGCTACATTAGATGCTAATACAAATAACCCAGCACTTAATCAATTAAAACAAACATTTAAAGAGCTTCAAGAAGCATTGCAAGAAGCAATAGCAAAAGATGGTCAAGATGTATTAAGATTACTTGATTCATATAAAAGACAAGACTTTACATCAAGACTTGATGATGAAGGTAGAATGGCTAGTGGTGTAAATTTACTTGGTGAAGAAATAACAAATATGCTTAAAAACAATCTAAAACAAGCAGAAACACTACAACAAAAAGCTCAAATACTATCAAGCTCTATGGATGAATTAACAAATGGAGCAAACTCACAAGCAAGTTCTTTACAAGAGAGTGCAGCAGCAGTAGAAGAGATGAGCAGTTCAATGAATGCAATATCTCAAAAAACACAAGATGTTATAAGACAATCAGAAGAGATTAAAAACATAATAACAATAATAAGAGATATAGCAGATCAAACAAATCTATTAGCACTTAATGCAGCTATAGAAGCAGCAAGAGCAGGAGAACATGGTAGAGGCTTTGCAGTTGTTGCTGATGAAGTAAGAAAACTAGCAGAAAGAACTCAAAAATCATTAGGAGAGATAGAAGCAAATACAAATGTATTAGCTCAATCAATAAATGAAATGAGTGAGTCTATAAAAGAGCAAGCAGAAGGTATTAATATGATTAATAAATCTGTTTCAGAAGTAGATATGCTAACTCAACAAAATGTTAAAATAGCAAACAACACAAATCAAATTACATTAGAAGTAGATGGTATGGCTAAGACTATAGCTGAAGATGTAAGGAAGAAGAAGTTTTAATAATTATAAAATCATATACTCCTTGTAATAAACAGGGAGTATATAACTATATAATCTAATCTTTAGTTTGCTCGGGTTTGTAATTCTTTCAAAAAAGATTCTACTAGTAAAAAAGAGCCAAATACTAAATATATATTGTTTTTATCATCAAATATATTTTTTAAATTTTCTTTATCAAATACGGAGTTTGATATATTTAATTTATTAAGAGCTGTTTTTAATTTTTCTCCACCAAGCTCTCTATCAGAGCTTTCGTATTCATATATAAAAACATATTTTAGTATTGGTTTGAGAGTTTTTAAAATGCTATCAAAATCTTTATCTAAAAAAGAATTATATATTAAATTTATTTTTTTATTTTGGAAAAAATCAACCATTTGTAATGCACCAAGCTCATTGTGGCCTACATCTATGTACATATTATTTGCTATTTTTTCACAACGACCGCTCATGTTTAATTTATCAAGCTTTGAGATATCTAAAAATCCTAAGAGCTGTTTTGCACCACTGCATGCTAGTGTCAAATTTGATCTTAAAAAATTTGGCAGACTGAATTTTTGGCTGTATAAATTTATGCTATCCATGTCAGTTTGATTTAAAATATCTTTTGCAAAATTTATATTTGCTTGTTTTTTATTTGCTATTTTAAATCCTATTTTTACACACTTTTTATTCATTTCGTTATTTAGTAACACTTCTGTTTTTTCTTGTATGGCATTAAACTTTGTCCCACAAATTTGCTCCAAGGTATCACCAAGTACGGCTGTATGGTCAAGTCCTATCGGTGTAAAGATACTTAATTGTTTATCAAAAACATTTGTTGCATCAAGCTCTCCACCCATACCAGCTTCGCATATAAAATAATCACATTCACAAAATAGTATCACTGATAATAGTGTTGCGTATTCAAAATAGCTAACTCTTTTTATAAGCTCATCGTTTAAAATATCTTGAAGTTTTTTGTGAGCTAATTCCAATTTTTTATCAGATACTACTTTGCCATCTAGCCAAAATCTTTCGTTAAAATTAAATATATGAGGGCTTGTATAATGCCCTACATAGTTGCCATTTTGTTTTAAAATTTGAGCTAAAAATCTACCAGTTGAGCCTTTACCATTTGTGCCTACGATATGAATTATTTTAAATGGTCTTATCTTTTCTTTGATGCTGTTCCATGCTTTTGGCATTGTGTCATAATCTATGTCTTCATAAAAAAGAGGTTTTTTTGATAAAAAATCTTTTAATAAACTCATCTTATTCTGTTATTTTTGGCATAGCTTGGTTTCTACCATTCTTCTTGGCAGAGTAAAGCATTTTATCTGCATTTTCAAGAGTACATGTATCATTTTCATTTAGATTTCTCGTTGCTACACCAGCACTGATTGTAACTTTTATCACTTCATTTTTATATATAAATTTAAACTTTTCTATAGATAATATTATTTTGTTTGCAAATTTAATAGCATCATTTAAATTGGTGTTTGGTAAAATTATAACAAACTCTTCACCACCATATCTACCTATAAAATCAATTTTTCTAGATGATTTTTTAAATATTTTAGCTACGGTTGATAGTATCGCATCTCCAGCATCATGTCCATAATTATCGTTTATTTTTTTAAAATAATCAATATCTAAAAAGCATAATGAATAATTTGTTCCATATCGTTTAAATGCTTCTTCTATTCTTAAAATTTCTTGCATTAAAGCGCGTCTAGAAGCCGTTTTTGTAAGAAAATCTTCTTTGCTTTCAGCTCTTGCATCTTCAAGCTCTTTTTCTAATATCGTTACTTTTTCTTGAAGTTGTAAAATAGTTTCTTGCTTTACAACCATTTCTGTGCCAAGTTCGCGACTTTCTACTTCAAGAGTGTTTGCTATATCAAAAAGTGTATCTCTTACTTTTTCAAAATTATTTACATCAAATTTTATCCCACTTATGTTGTTTTTAATGTCTTGAGCTTTTTTTAAGTTTGTATGCGAAGTTGTTGCTATATTTGAAATTTTATCACTTATATTTTGTAAGACTACATTTAGTGTTGAAAATTTTTCTGTTATCTCATCTTTATCAGCTTCTATTCTTTTTGTAATTAAATTTCTTATATCATTTTGGATACTAATTTCATGTATACATATTGGGTTTTTTTTGATTTGCAGGCTAAGTTCACTTATATCATTTTCAAGTTCTTTTGATATAGATGGCTTTAAAGTGTATGCTATAAGATCTGTTATTAATGCTAATTGCGTTTGATTGTTTTGTAGAGTTAAAAACTCACTTAATTCACCCATCATTGACTTTAAGTCATTAAAGTTTTTTACACCATAGTATTTTAAAAACTCAAGATACTCTTCATTGTAAGAGTCAATTAGTTCAAGCCAGTTTTTTCTCGTTTTGTCTATATTTTTTATATCAAATTTTTTATTTAAAAGTTGAATACTTTTTTCAGCAAGAGATTTTGCATCTTTGTTGTGCAATATTGATATAGTTTGCAAAATACGCTTTGTAAATGCGACTAAAGATCTAAAGTTTAAATCCTCACTGATATTAAAAGATTGCTGAGATGCTCTGTTTAGTCTAGCCGTTAAAAATGCTATAAACTCATCTATAGTGTTTATATTTAAATTATTTGCTTGTGTTTTATACTCTGTTGTTAATCTTGATATATATTTTTCTAGTTTTATCTGGGTTTCTGTTGTAAAACCATATTTATTAGATATCTCATTAAAAACTTCTGTATAATTTTCAGGTGTTAGCATTAATTGGCGATTTTTTATCTCACTGATTGATTCTTTTATTATTTGTGCCATACTAATTGCTGCCATTATTATGTCCTTTAAATGCTAGTTTAGAGACATATTCATCAAATGCCTCTTTTGATGCTTCTTTTATGGCTTGATACCTCTCTCTTTCACTGATAATACTATCTGCATATCTGATATTTTTTATTCTTTTGGCTATATTAAAATCATATTCTCCACTTGTTTGAATTTCACTTACACTGTCATCTTTAAATTTTGTTTCAAAAACCAAAACCAAAGTCGCTTTATATGAAGTTATGTAGCCATATTCATCATAAACAGTTGGTTGATACGATAGCGATTTTGTTTTTACATTGATAAAAGTATTTGCGCTATTTTTAGAACTTAAGTTTTTATTTAATCTAGATGCAATCCCCTCTCTTACAGCATCTTTTATAAATACACTATTTTTTGGTTCGTTTTTGTCTATAATAACATCTATAAAAACCCTGTCTCCAACTAAGTTTTGACTTATTTTTGAGATAGGTTGATATCCACAACCAACAAGAAATATAGTGATAAAAATAGTAGCAAAATACTTCATAATTATCCTTTTACGACCAAATTTACAAGTTTTTCTTTTATATAAATTTCTTTAATTATCTCTTTGTTTTCTATCCACTTTGAAACTTGTTCTTTAGCTAATTTTATTATATCAGCTTCGTTAGTTTCATTTGAGATCTCAAACTCGGCTCTTTTTTTGCCGTTTACTGTAACTGCTAGTTTAAAGCTATCTTTTACAAAAACTTCATCTAAAATTTTAAGTTCACCAAAATTTGCTCTTTTAAATAGCTCTTCGCTCAACTCACAACATATATGAGGAACTATTGGTTCTAGTAAATTTAGGATTATATAAATTCCCTCTGTTGTTACTTTTTCGTTTGATTGAGCATTTAAAGCATTTAGAGCTTCCATACAAGCTGCTATAAGTGTATTAAAAGTAAAGCTTTCGTTAAATACATCTTTTGATTTTTTTAGCGCTTCATAGACTTTTAGTCTAGCATATTTTTCTTCTTTGGTTAAAGAACTGTGATCTATGCTTGGTATTTTATCTGTTTTTATTGCACTCATTGACTTTTCCCAAAGTCTATTTAAAAACCTATAAGAGCCTTCTACTGCACTATCGTTCCAGTCAAGTTCTTTTTGTGGAGGTGCTGCAAATAGTATAAACAACCTAGCCGTATCAGCACCATATTTATTTATAATACTATCAGGGTCTACTACATTTCCTTTACTCTTGCTCATTTTAGCACCATCTTTTAAAACCATTCCTTGTGTTAATAAATTTAAAAACGGTTCATCATTGCTAAGTAATCCCAAATCCCTTAAAGCTTTTTGGAAAAATCTGGCATAAAGTAGGTGCAATATAGCATGTTCTATACCGCCTATGTATTGATCAACATTCATCCAATAATCAACACTTTGTTTATCAAAAGCACAATCTTCCCAAGTCTTATGATCGCTTGCATATCTTGCAAAATACCAAGAACTTTGGAAGAATGTATCCATTGTATCAGTCTCCCTTACAGCATCTTTTCCGCATTTTGGACATTTTGTAAATTTCCAAGTAGGGTGCTTATCTAGTGGATTTCCCTCTCCTGTTATCTCAACATCATCTGGTAATGCAACAGGTAGGTTTTGTGTATTTTCAGGCACTGCACCACAGTCTTTACAATGCACAACAGGTATAGGAGCG
Source organism: Campylobacter pinnipediorum subsp. pinnipediorum (assembly GCF_002021925.1). Taxonomy (NCBI): domain Bacteria; kingdom Pseudomonadati; phylum Campylobacterota; class Epsilonproteobacteria; order Campylobacterales; family Campylobacteraceae; genus Campylobacter; species Campylobacter pinnipediorum. Next base: position 1,757,245 of record NZ_CP012546.1, on the reverse strand, counting down.
CCCCAGTATCTCTGGCGAGAAATTCCCCAATCTCTAAGTTTGAAGTTCGTTACTCTTTTGCCTAAATTTTTATCTTCAAAATATGATATTATTTTTTCTTTTGCCTTTTGGCTGCTAAGGTCATTTATAAGAGGAGAATTTATAGAAATTCCATAATCACTATTTGCCTTTGTGCTATCACAATTTTCATCTAAAGACTTAACAACAGGTTTTATAGCAAGATTGAATTTATTTGCAAACTCAAAGTCTCTTTGATCATGAGCTGGAACAGCCATAATGGCACCACTACCATAATCAGACAAGATAAAATTTGCAACCCAAACAGGTATTTTTTCATCAGTCAAAGGATGGTTTACATAAATTCCTAAGAATACACCATCTTTTTCACTTGCTTGTCTCTCTCTTGGGCTTTGGTTTAATATGGTTTTTATCTTGGTTTTTTTATCGTCATCTAATAAATTTAAATCAAGTAAAGTTTTTACGATAGGGTGTTCAGGAGATAAAGCTGTGTAACTAACTCCATATATAGTGTCAGGCCTTGTTGTAAATACACTAAAACCATCAAATTTGTTATTTAGTTTTTTTTGTGATTCATCATCTAAGAAAAGTTTAAACTCAAGGCCGTAGCTCTTGCCTATCCAGTTTTCTTGCATGCTTAAAACTTGGCTTGGCCATTTTCCTTCCAATGTCTTTAAATCATCAAGTAGCTCATCAGCATAGTCTGTTATTTTTAAATAATACCCTGGAAGCTCTTTTTGTATTACTTGATTGCCACATCTCCAACAACAACCATCTTCAACTTGTTCATTTGCTAATACTGTCTGATCGTGTTCGCACCAGTTTACGATAGCACTTTTTCTATATACTAAGCCTTTTTCAAACATCTTTATAAAAAAGCTTTGTTCCCATTTTGTATATAGTGGATCAGATGTAGCTAGTTCTCTATTTTTTGAAAAAGAAAGCCCTAGACTTGCAAGCTCTTTTTTCATATAGTCAATATTTTCATAAGTCCATTTTTTAGGATGAATTTTATGCTTTATAGCAGCATTTTCAGCAGGCATACCAAAGCTATCAAAACCGATAGGATGAAGCACGTTGTAGCCTTGATTTCTATAATATCTAGCAAATGCATCACCTATAGAATAATTTCTTACGTGTCCCATATGTATCCTACCACTAGGATAAGGAAACATACTTAAGATATATTTTTTTGGTAATGTATAATCATCTTTTGGCTCAAACTCGCCAGTTTCCTGCCATTTTTCCTGCCATTTTTTTTCTATTTTTAATGGTTTATAAGCCATTTTAACTCCTAAAATTCTTCTTGTGCTTTGTTTGATTCGACTAAAACCAAAGCTAGTGAAAATACATTTGCTATAACCGCACCTATTACAAGTGAATATGCAAGTGTCATATTTGCATTAACTTGCAATACAACAAATGCCGGTATTAGGTGTAAATCCGCAACCAAAGAACTTGCAAAAAGTTCGGCTGATAGTATGTTTCTAACACCTATTTTAAGCAGTGTTGATACTAAATTTATACTAGCAGCGACAAATAAAGCGATTTCATTTTTATCATATAAAAACTCAGCAGCAGTAGTAAGGCTCATAAGAGCGAAAAATACATATACAACTTTACCCCAATTCATTTTGACTCCTTATACCACACCTTTTTCAAATTTTGCTCTCTCTCTTTCACGTTCTCTTTTTTGTTTTAGTTTTTCATTTAGTCTGTTTCTGTATTGTTCAACACTAAAATTTAGCCATATAAGAAAAGCTGAAGCTATATAAACAGAGCTTAGTGTTCCTACAAGGACACCAACCATAAGTACAAATGAAAATCCGCTAATCATATCTCCACCAAAGTTATAAAGAATAAATACAACTATAAATGTAGAACTTGATGTTAGTATCGTTCTTGATAGGGTAGATGATACGGATTCGTTGATTATCCCAGCTATATCATTTCTCTTGCTTGTTGTGATTCCTTCTCTTATCCTGTCAAAGATGATTATTGTGTCATTTAGCGAGTATCCAAGCACTGTTAAAATCGCTGCCAATGTGTCTAAGTTTACATCTATAGCAAATAAAGATATAGCCCCCATTGTTATTATGATATCGTGAATTTCAGATATGATCGCAGCTATGGCAAATCTCCATTCAAATCTTAAAGCAATGTATATCAAAACCGCACCAAAAGATATAAAAATAGCCATAAGTGCTTTACTTCTAAGCTCTCCACCAACCTTTGGTCCAACCACATCAACCCTTCTAACTTCAACATTTCCTGTATCTTTTAAGAGTTGTTTTACAGTATCTCCAGCATCAGAACCTATATCAGAACTAGAGCCTAAAAAACGAACTATTATTTCGTGTGTGTCTTTTTCATTTCCAAATTTTGTAACTGATGCATTTTTTAGTGTCTCATTTACAGCAAGTGCTTCTCTTACTTTATCTAATGAAACCTCTTTGTCGTATTTTAACTGTATAAGCGTTCCGCCCGCAAAATCTATACCGTAATTTAAACCTTTTGTGGTAAGTAAAAATATAGATCCAAAAAATAATATGGCAGAAAGTATGGTTGTAGGAATTTTAAATTTCATAAAATCATAAACTTTAGCCTTTGTAAATATCTGCATTATCAACCTTTTATATATATTTTAGTCTCGTTTGTAGCCAAACCAAAGTCTTGTACTTTTGCTTTTTTCTATCTTATCCATCAAAAAGTCAAAAAATCCGTGTGTTCCAAGAATAGCAGTTAGCATTGAAACCAATATACCAATACTCATAGTAACAGCAAATCCTTTTACTGGTCCTGTTCCATAAGCATATAGTGCTACAACTGTTATAAGTGTTGTTATGTTTGCATCTACGATAGCACTCATCGCATTTTCATAGCCTTTTTGTACACTTACTTTTATGCTAGCTCCATCTCTTAAAAGCTCTCTTATACGCTCATTTATTATAACATTCGCATCTACAGCCATACCTATCGTAAGGACTATACCAGCCATACCAGGAAGTGTTAGTGTAGCTCCAAATAGTGCCATAATAGCTACAAGGATTATTATGTTTGCAATTAGCGCTATATTTGCAAGAACACCTGAAAAACCATAATAAACAAGCATGAACAACACTATAAGTAATGAAGCTCCCATTAAAGCCAGCATACTTTTTTCAATACTTTCAGCACCAAGAGATGGTCCTATACTTCTTTTTTCTAACATTTTTACAGGTGCAAGCAGTGCCCCACTTCTAAGTGCTATTGCCACATCGTGAGCCTCTTCAACTGTAAAACCGCCACTTATTTGACCACTTCCTCCACCTATTCTTTCGTTTATAACAGGTGCTGAATATACCTTTCCATCAAGAACTATTGCTAGTCTATTTCCCACGTTTGAGCCGGTAAAATCACCAAAGATTCTAGCACCTTCTGAATTTAAAGAGAAATTAATAATAGGCATATTGTTTTGTTGAGAAAAAGCCACCCTAGCATCTGTAAGCATTGAGCCATCAAGGATAGGTATACTTTTTAAGACATATTTTATATTGCTGTTTTTTGAATCAGGATAGATTATATCTCCATAGCTTTCAGCTTCTGTTTTACTCATACTTAAAGCTCTATCTTGTCTTTTGTCATCAACTGCCATAAGTTGCAAATGTGCTGCTTTTGCTATCAAATCCCTAGCTCTTTGTTCATCTTCTGATGTTTTTATGCCGGGTAATTCAACTAAAATTTTATCACTTCCTTGTCTTGCAACAGTAGGCTCAGCTAGTCCAAATTGATCAAGTCTGTTTCTTATTGTTTCAACAGCTTGAGCTATCGCATATTCTATCGTTGCTGCTTTTTCTTCATCGCTTAGACTAAGTGTATAATCAAGGTCTTTTTTCTCAATCAAAATGCCTTTGATTGTTTTTAGCATTTCATCTATTTTTGGAGTTTCGTCAGCATCTATGAGTGAAAATTCTATAATTTCATCTTTTGTTCTTAGCTTATCAAGTAAAATATCCTCTTTTTTAGCATAATAATTTATGCTACCTGCTATTGATTTTATCTTTGAGTGTATCGCAACTTCTGTTTCAACCCCCAAAAGCATATGCAAACCACCTTGTAAGTCAAGACCAAGATTTATCTTAGCCCCTTTATCTGTTTGCAAAAAAGATGGAATTGAAAAAGAAATACCAAAAATAAGGGCTATTAAAAATATAATAAGCCTATACGTTACTTTACCACTTCGCATTGTTAAGCTTCGATCTTTTTAGCTACAAAATCTCTTGAAAGACGAACTATTACGTCATCGTTAAGTTTTACTTTGATAAAATCCTCTTCAGGTTTTATGACTTCACATATTAAGCCACCATTTGTTATTATTTTATCACCTTTTACTAGGTTTGAAATCATCTCTGCGTGTTGCTTTTGTTGCTTTTGTTGTGGTCTGATAACCAAAAAATAAAAAATCGCAAAAATCGCGACAAGAGGTAATAATGAGGTTAGTAAATTTTGTTCCTGCATTTTTGTTCCTTAATAGAAAATTTTTAAAGCAATATTTTACCACTAAAATTATAATAAAAGCCTTTGTAAGTGCTTTTTTAATTTCAAATTTTATTTTTTTAGCTATTTTTGATTATGAAATTTTAAATTTCATTTCACCTTTTTTGACTATTTTAGGGATTTATCTGCTTATAAATACAGATAGAATTGGCTTTTTCTTAACTGGTTTTTTTGTAGGAATTTTGTGGTTTTATTGGATAGGATTTAGTTTTATTTATTATGATATGAGTTATATGATTCCTATCGTTATAATCTTTGTTGGTATTGTTTATGGAGTTGTATTTTTTATAGCAAGTTTTCCAAGTTTTGTCTTTTTAAGAGCAGTAATGGTTTTTTTGATAAGTTATATTCATCCTTTTGGGTTTAATTGGTTTAATCTAGAAGCAACTTTGGTTTTAGGTGTGTTTGAGCCAAGCACAAAGGGTTTGATTTATATATTTTTATCGGCTTATTGTTTGAGATTTAATAAATTTTATAAACTTTTGTTTTTAATTCCTTTGATATTTGCTATTCAAATTGATACAAAAAAACCAAATTTTTTACCTTTTGATGTAGAACTTATTCAAACAAATATACCACAAGATAAAAAATGGGATAAAAGATACAAAAATGATTTTATAAATGAAAATTTAAAGCTTATAAACTCAGCTATAAAAGACAATAAAAAGCTTATTATTATGCCTGAAAATGCCTTTGCTACTTTTATGAATTTTGAAAAAGAGCTTATTTTAGAGCTTAAAAAATTATCTAAAGATATAACCATTGTAGCCGGTGCATTATCATATGAAAACAGACAAACTCATAACTCAACATATATCTTTGATGATGGCAAAATGCAAAAGATTGATAAATATGTCTTGGTTCCTTTTGGAGAGGAAATTCCACTTCCAAACTTTATGCGTGATTTTATAAATAAAAACTTTTTTAATGGAGCAAGTGATTTTAGACCAGCTAATGATGTGGGCGATTATGAGATAGATGGTGTTTGGGTAAGAAATGCGATTTGCTATGAAGCTACCACTGATAAAATTTATAAAAACAATCCAAAAATAATCATAGCAATAACAAATAATGGTTGGTTTAAAACAAAAAATATAAACTCAACAGAGCCGGTTTTGCAACATTTATTGCTTAAATACTATGCTACAAAATATGGCACTACAATATATCATAGTGTGAATGGTTCAAAAAGCGAGATAATAGTCCCAAAAAAAGGAATTTAACCCATTCTGCCTTTAAATTTTTTCTCATTACCCATATAAACAAAGCTAAGTACTTCCGCAACTGCTTTAAACATATTTGCTGGTATCATCTCATCTACATCGCAAAGCTTATAAAGTTCTCTTGCTAGTGGCGGGTTTTCTACTATCTCAACACCATTTTCAGTTGCTATTTTTCGTATTTGTAAAGCCATCATATCAACCCCTTTTGCTAAGACTACCGGCGCATCTTCTTTTGTTCTGTCATATCTGAGAGCTATCGCGTAGTGGGTTGGGTTTGTGATAACAACATCTGCTTGCGGGACTTGTTGCATCATGCGCTTTCTTCCGGCTTCCATTTGAGCTCTTCTTATCCTTGCTTTTACTTGCGGATCACCTTCCATTTGTTTGTATTCATCTTTTACCTCTTGTTTGCTCATTCTTAAATCTTTAAAGTATTGAAACCTTACTATTAAAAGATCAATAAGTGCTATAGCAAGCAAAACTATAAGCATAACTCCAATTAAGATAAGCATTTTTTCTTTTAGCCAAGATAGCTGATCAAACATCGTAAAAAATAGTGTTTTTGGAAGCTCTTTGATAAATTGTAAAAAAAAGTAAAATGCGATTCCAAAAACAGCTGAAACCTTGACAACTATCTTTATAGAGTCTATAACTTTTTTTAAAGAAAAAAGATTTTTTAAGCCCTTGATTGGATTTATTTTGTTTAAATCAGGTGTGATTGGTTTGGTTGTAAAAATAAATCCAAATTGCATTACAGATGCTAAAACACCTGCTATTGCTACACAAATACAAATAGGAAGCACCATAAGCAACATTCTAAAAAGTGTGTTTATTGTTATTTGGTGTGCTACTTTTAGGGTTATCTCTGTTCCTATTAAGCTTTGGTAATAATTATAAAGCGATACAACTTGATTTTTCATAACTCCAAGCATAGGTAATAACACACCAATAGCCACTATAAGAGTTATAAAGCCACTTATATCTTGACTTTTTGGGACGTTTCCGTCCTTTTTGGCATCTTCTATTTTTTTGGAGGTGGCTTCTTCTGTTTTTTCTTGATCTTCCCCAGCCATTATACCCTATCTAAATTAATTTATTTTTTTGTTATTATAGCTAAGTTTAAACCAAGTTAAAACAATAATAAAATTTATTTATATAAATTTATTGTCTTTTAATAATTTATATTTTATTATTGCAGGCTAAAATTATATTTCAAGGAGTTTAAATGAAAATTAAAAATGTGTTTTTTGCCTGTATTTTTTTACTCTCATCTTCGTTTGCAGATGATTTAAGAACACTTGCTTTAGAGTCTGGTTTGAAACCTATACCTTCAGATAAAAATGCTTTAGAACAGCTTATAAATGATGTTGCTCCGGATTCTAAAGAGTATCCATTTTCAGTAGATGCATATGAGCTTGGAAAAAAGCTTTATTTTGATCCTAGATTATCAAAATCAGGTATAATTAGCTGTAATACTTGTCACAATTTAAGTCTTGGTGGCGTTGATGGAGTGCCTGCTTCAACTGGACATAAATGGATGCCAAACCCTTCGCATGTAAATTCTCCAACTGTATTTAACTCGGTATTTAACTCAGTTCAGTTTTGGGATGGAAGAGCGGCTCATTTAACAGCACAAGCCAAAGGTCCTTTGGTGGCACCAGTTGAAATGGCTTCAACACCAAAGCTTATAGAGCAAAGATTAAAATCAATCCCAGCTTATGTATATGATTTCAAAAAAGCTTTTAATAGTGAAATAAAGTTTGATTTGGTAGCAGCAGCTATTGGTATTTTTGAGCGTAGTCTTGTTACTCCTTCTAAGTTTGATAAATTTTTAGAAGGCGACAATAAAGCTCTTAATGATATGGAAAAAAAGGGTTTAAAGACTTTTATAGATAAAGGTTGTGCTAGTTGTCATGATGGCGTGAATTTGGGTGGAACCTTGCAACCATTTGAAGTTGCAAATAAATACGAGTTTTCTAATATTGGTGATTTTAAAGGTGATAAAAATGGACTTGTAAAAACTCCAACTTTGAGAAATATAGAATTAACAGCACCTTATTTTCATAATGGTGTAGTATGGTCACTAGAAGAAGCTGTTAGAATTATGGGTAGTGTTCAGCTAGGCATTGATATAAAAGACAATGAAGCCAAAGATATAGCAATATTTTTAAAATCTTTAACAGGAGATGCCCCTAAGATAGATTATCCTATATTGCCAGCCTCTACAAAAACTACATCTGTTCCAGAACTTGATTATTAATTTTTCGGGAGATTTTTTCTCCTGAAATTTCTTTTTAAAATAAAAATTAATCTTAAATTTATAAATTTTTTAGTAAAATCAACCCCTTAAAATAACCAATAGAGCTCCCAAAATCTTTTCATTAGTAAAAGTGCTTTTTGGTAACTACCACATATAGAAGGGATAGCAATGTCAAAATATGCTATTATAAAACACGGTGGAAAACAATACAGGGTTAGCGAAGGTCAGTACCTAAACTTGGATCGTTTTGAAGCTAATGCAAAAGACAGCATCGAGATTACAGACGTATTGGCTGTAAATGATGGTGATGTTAAGGTAGGTGCGCCGTTTGTTAAGGGTGCAAAAGTTGTCTTAGAAGTTGTTAATTTAGGTAAAGACAAAAAAGTTATTATCTACAAAAAACGCAGAAGAAAAGACTCAAAATTAAAGCGTGGTTTTAGAAGACAATACACACGCGTTAAAGTAATAAGCATAGCAGCCTAAGGAGATAAGATATGGCACACAAAAAAGGTCAAGGTTCAACCCAAAACAACCGAGATTCTATCGGTCGCCGCTTAGGTGTTAAGAAGTTCGGTGGAGAATTTGTTAGAGCTGGAAATATCATAATTCGTCAAAGAGGAACAGCTACTCACGCTGGTAGCAATGTTGGTTTAGGTAAAGATCATACAATATTTGCTTTGATAGATGGATATGTAAAATTCGAAAGAAAAGATAAAAACAGAAAAAAAGTTTCTGTATATCCAGCTGCTTAATTTATAGAGGATTTTTTTCCTCTATAATTTTAAAAATCACTACCAAATTTCCATTTTTTCTTTATAAATATTATTTAATTCATTTTTGTATTTAAAACACTTGTTTTATAAATAACCAATTTTTTGCTATTTTAAACTAAAAAATCAAACACAACTAAGAGACTAAGATTTAAAATATTATTAAATTTATTCCTTGTATTGCAAACTTCTACAATATACTATAATTACTTTAAAGATGATATCAAGTGTGTTTAAATTGTGTTTTATTGTTTTGTTTAAAGTGAGTGTAATTAATGAAAAATTTTATAATTGCTAGCTTATTTGTTTAAATTATTTAAATTTTTCCAACACTCTGCTTATTATTGTAACTTTTTTTGGTTTTTATCATGTATCGTTTTTAAATATTGTAGTTTTTTGTTCTAAATATAATTAATTTTTTGAGAATACATTTAAAATATTTAAGAGATGATTTTTTAAAAGTATAAAAGTCATCTCTTTTTTAATGTATTAATAACTTTTTTGCTTAAAATCTTATATTTTTACAATCGGGTTCAAGCCCTAAATTACAAGCTTTGCTAAAGTATTCTTTAGCTTTAGTGTGCGGTCGCTTTACGTCACCATAACCATTTTGATACAAAACCCCTAAATTGTGGCAACTTAAACCATCATTGAAATCACAAGATTTAATATAGTATTCTTTGGCTTTGGTATATGATTGTTTTACACCTTGACCATCGTAATACAAAACCTCTATAAAACTGCAGCCTTCGCCATCATTTAAATCACAAGATTTTTCAAGATATTCTTTTGCCTTAGCATACGATTGCTTTACGCCCTAGCTATTAAAATATGAGATTGCTAAAATAGTACAACCAGAACCATTACCACTATCACAAGCTTTTTTATAATCATCAAAAACCGAGCCTAGGCTAAAACTAGTGACTAGCAATAAGGTAAGTAAGATTTTTTTCATAAGCATTTCATTGAAGTTTGATATAAATTTCTCGTAGTATAAAAACTACTCAACACTCCAATCAATCGGCTCTTTGCCTTGCTTTATAAGATAGTTATTTGTTTTTGAAAAGTGTTTGCAACCAAAAAATCCACCACGAGCAAGGGGGCTTGGATGTGGTGCAAAAAGCACTAAATGTCTATCTTTGTCTATTAAATTTGACTTTATCTTTGCGTAATTTCCCCATAGTAAAAAGACCAGCCCATCTTTTGTATCACTTAGCTTTTTTATAACAGCATCTGTAAAAATTTGCCAACCAAAGTTTGAGTGAGAATTTGGCATTCCTTCATTTACACTAAGGGTTGAGTTTAGAAGCAATACGCCTTGTTTTGCCCATTTGCTAAGATCTCCTGAGCTTGGCTGCTTGATACCCAAATCATCATAAATTTCTTTGTAAACATTAACAAGGCTAGGTGGTATCTTTTCGCCTTTTGGCACAGAAAAGCTAAGCCCCATTGCTTGATTTGGTCTGTGATAAGGGTCTTGCCCTAAAATAACTACTTTTACATTATCAAATGGAGTTAAATTAAAAGCATTAAATATAAGCTTACTTGGCGGATATACTTTGTTTTGCTTTTTTGCTTCTATCAAGCTTTGCTTTATTTTAGCAAAATAGGGGCTTAAAAATTCATCTTTTAAGCTATCTTTCCAGCCTTGTTCTATCTTAACATCTTGTAAATTTATATGCATTTATTTGCCTAAAAACATATCAGGCTTTAGTTTAATGACCATCAAAAAAGCACTAAGCATACTTTGCTCTCTTATATAATTTCTATCGCCTTTTAGTAGTAGCCTTTCAACCATACTCGTGCCATCTTTGTGAAGCACACCGACAAAAACTGTTCCTACTGGTTTTGAGTCACTGCCCCCATTTGGTCCAGCTATCCCGCTTATAGCTATACTAAAGTCAGATTCTGATGACCTTATAACACCACTAAGCATAGCTCTAACACACTCTTCGCTAACTGCTCCATAAGTGTCTAAGACTTCATCACTTACTCCAAGCCAAGAGTTTTTTATCCTATTTGCATAGCTTACAATTGAGCCTTCAAACACCCCAGAAACTCCATCATAATTCCCAAGTCTGCTAGCACACATTCCAGCTGTGCAAGACTCTGCAAAGCTTATTTTTATATCTTTTTCTATCAGCTTTTTTGCAATAAATTTAACTATATCTTTGTCATCTATCATCTTTTGTGAAAAGAGATTTTTCACACTTTGTTTAAAGCCATCTATGCTTCCAAATTTTTCAGCCCTTGTTTTTACTATTGTTAAATTGGGTAAAATTTCACTTAGATAAATTTGGACTTTATATGGTTTTGCGAGTGGCTCAAGCAAAATTTTTGCACTCTCTTTATCTATATCAAATAGGTTAAAAAATGAGATATTTTCAGGTTTTTTTATCAAAATTTCTGCCATTTTTTCAGTTGGATTTGCTTGTATTAGATTTATTTTTGTGTTGTTTAGCTCTATCACAAAGCTACCGTTTGAGCTATCTAGTGCATTTTTTGTAGCTATTGTGTTTTGTTCGGTTAATTCAAGCACATCAGAACTAAGAGTTGCTAGTATTTTTGCCATAAAGTCATAACTTTCATCTGAAGCAAAAATGCAAAGAGAGTCTTGGTCTTTTATTAAATTTTCAACTATAAATAGTATCTCATTATCACTTTTTGATACAAAATTTATGTCTCCCACTTCGCCAAAATGTTCCTCATAACTATCATAAATATAGCTTAAATGTTCTTTGTTTACACGCAAATCATCACCAACTATAAGCATTCTATGTTTCATAATTTTACCCTTTAATTTTAATCTATTATATCAAATAAAAAATAAAAAATAAATTTTTTAAGCCCTATATAACAGAGTTTTAGATAGAATTCGCAAATTTAACTTTAGGGGTAGAAAGATGGATTATAAAGATACGCTTTTACTTCCTGCTACTGATTTTCCTATGCGGGCAAACTTACCACAAAATGAACCCGCCAGGATAAGTTCTTGGTATGGAAAAAGAGATGTTTATGAAAAGATGAAGCAAAAACGCAAAAACGCAGCTTTAAGTTTTAGCATTCACGATGGACCTCCTTATGCAAACGGTCATTTGCACATAGGACACGCTTTAAATAAAATTTTAAAAGATATTATCACAAAAACACACTATTATTTTGGCGAAGACATTAGATATGTTCCGGGTTGGGACTGTCACGGGTTACCGATAGAACAACAAGTTGAGAAAAATCTTGGTGATAAGAAAAAAACTTTAAGCAAGACTAAGATTAGAGAACTATGTAGAGCTTATGCTAGTGAGTTTGTAAAAATTCAAAGTGAAGAGTTTAAGTCTCTTGGTGTTATTGGAGATTTTGAAAATCCTTACTTAACTATGAAATTTGAGTTTGAGGCTGATATATACAGAGCGCTTTGCGAGATAGCAAAAAGAGGACTTTTGGTAGAAAGAAGCAAGCCTGTTTATTGGAGCTGGGCGGCTAGGTCGGCACTTGCTGAAGCTGAGGTTGAGTATGAGGATAAAGAGGATTATTCTATATATGTTGCTTTTAAACTCGGCGATGAAGCCCTAGCTAAGCTTGGTGTAGATAAAGCAAGTGCGGTTATATGGACAACTACCCCTTGGACACTACCAGCAAACCAAGCTATATGCTTAAATCCAGATGAAACATATGTAGTAACTAGTGAAGATTTGATATTTGCTAAGCCTTTACTTGAAAATTTGGTAAATATAGGCATAACAAAAGGCGAAATAAAAAAAGAGTTTAAAGCGCAAATCCTAGAAGGATTAAATGCTATAAATCCTTTAAATGATAGAGATAGTAAGCTTTTACTTGCTGAGCACGTTAGCATGGATGGAGGAACTGGTTTAGTTCATACAGCACCGGGTCACGGCGAGGATGACTATTATGTATGTTTAAGATACGGCATAGAGGTTATTATGCCTGTTGATGAAGAGGGAAAATATGACAATACCTTGAAAGTAAAAGGCTTGTTAAAAGATCCAGATGAGCTTATAGGTATGCATATCTTTAAAGCAAATGAGAGAATTTTAGAACTTTTAGGCGATAGCTTGTTAAATGTATCTAAGTTTGTTCACTCATATCCATTCTGTTGGAGAACGAAAAAACCTGTTATTTATAGAGCTACTAAGCAGTGGTTTATATCTATGGATGATGAAAAACTAGATGGTAAAAGTCTAAGAAATGTAGCAAGACAAGAGCTAAACAATATCAAATTTTATCCAGCAGTTGGTATAAAAAGAATAGGAACGATGATTGAAAATCGTCCTGATTGGTGTATATCTCGCCAAAGGGATTGGGGTGTGCCTATCGCATTTTTTAGAGATAAGGATACAAAAGAGCCTATATTTGATCCTGATGTATTAAGCAATGTTGCTGATATTTTTGAGAAAAAAGGCGCAGATGCTTGGTGGGATTTAAGTGTAGCTGAACTACTTCCATCTGATACAAAATACAATCCTGAAAAACTAGAAAAAGTTATGGATATACTTGATGTTTGGTTTGATAGCGGTTCTACTTGGCAAGCTGTTTTAAATAGCAAAAGATATGATGCAGGTAGCTATCCTTCAAGTATGTATTTAGAAGGGTCAGATCAACATCGTGGTTGGTTCCAAAGCTCATTGCTTGTTAGCACAGCTGTAAATTCTCACGCACCTTACAAAGCTGTTCTTACTCACGGATTTACTGTTGATCACAAGGGTGAGAAGATGAGTAAAAGTAGGGGAAATGTTGTAGCTCCACAAGATGTTATAAAGACTTATGGTGTTGAAATTTTACGCCTTTGGGTTAGTTTGAGTGATTATTCAAGTGATCTTAAAATAAGTGACAATATCTTAAAACAAGTTAGCGAACAATACAGGAAGATAAGAAATACAATAAGATTTTTACTAGCTAATGTAAATGATTTAGATGAGATAAATACTGATTTTGGTCTTTTAGACAAGTGGATACTTGGTAAGGCAAAAAGAGCTTTTGATGAAACTAGTGCTTGCTTTAAGCAGTATGATTTTTCAAAAGGATTTAATATACTTTTAAATTTCTTGTCCGCTGATTTGAGTGGTGTATATCTTGATGTTTGCAAAGATAGGCTTTATTGTGATGATAAAGACTCATCAACTAGACGCTCAGCACAAAGTGCAATGGCTATCATAACTCGCTCTTTATTACCGCTTGTAGCACCTACCTTGACATACACAGTAGATGAGGTTATGGAATATGCACCAAAGATAATCAAGCAAGACTATACCGATGGATTTGACCTTATAAATACACCTATAGAGTTTGATTTTAAGGTTGAAGATGAGCTTATGTTAAGCAGTAGACAGAAGTTTTTTGAGATGATTGACTCTTTGAAAAAAGACAAAAAGATAAAATCAACTCTTGAACTAAATTTACAAACAACATCTGATGAAATTTTAAGCCTAGATAATAAAGACATAAGTGATTTATATATGGTTAGCAGGGTTTTACCTTTTGATGATTCTGAGGCATTATGTGAGTTTGGTATAGATGATAATAAATTTAAAATCGTTTTAAATAAAGAGCATAAGTGTCCAAGATGTTGGAAATTTAACGCTTCAAGCGAAGGCGATGTTTGCCCAAGATGTAAAGAGGTTTTAGCTAGTGCTAACTGAACAAATACCTTTTAGTATAATTGTTGCAAGTATTGCTGTTATACTTGTCATTACAGCAATAGGCATAGTTTTGGTTAATAAATTTAAGGATAAAAAGTGATAAGTTTAAAAGATGCTTTAAAACTATCAGGCGAAGAGATTAATAACTTAAGAATCGAGCTTGAAGAAAAGATAAAAAAAGAAAAACAGCTAGGTGCTTATGTAGAACAGTTAGCGGATCTACCTTTGGCTAAATTTGGCGAAGGTATACCGGTAGCCATAAAAGACAACATACAAGTAAAAGGCTGGAGCGTAACTTGTGCATCTAATATATTGCAAGGATATGTATCGCCATATAATGCTACTGCTATAAATAAACTTATCGAACACAATATGTCGCCATTTGGTAGGACAAATATGGATGAGTTTGCTATGGGTAGCACTACTGAAAGTTCATTTTATGGCAAAACATTAAATCCTTTAAATCATGCTCACGTTCCAGGTGGCTCAAGCGGTGGTTCGGCCTCTGCTGTTGCCGGTGGTTTGGCTATAGCTGCACTTGGTAGTGATACCGGTGGTAGTATCCGCCAGCCTGCTGCTTTTTGTGGTTGTGTCGGCTTTAAACCTACATACGGTAGAGTAAGTAGGTATGGTTTGGCTGCTTATTCAAGTAGCTTGGATCAAATAGGTCCTATAACTCAAAATGTAGAAGATGCGGCGATATTGTATGATGCTATAGCTGGTTATGATAAGATGGATAGCACAAGTGCTAATGTGGAGTTTAAAACCATAAGTGACAAGCTAGACCCAAATAAAAAATTAAATATATGTGTTATTAAAAATTATGTTGAAAATGCGGATGAGGAGAATAAAACTGCACTTTTAAAAACGATAGAGAAGCTAAAATCTCACGGACACAATATAACTTATAGAAATTTGGAAGACTCAAAATACGATGTGGCAACTTACTACATAATAGCAACTGCCGAAGCTAGTGCAAATTTAAGTAGGTATGATGGCATCAGATATGGCAGAAGAGCCGAGTCAAAAAATCTAAAAGAGCTATATATAAACTCAAGAAGTGAAGGTTTTGGTGAAGAGGTCAAGAGAAGAATTTTACTTGGAACTTTTGTTTTAAGTAGTGGTTATTATGACGCTTATTATATAAAGGCTCAAAAAGCAAGGGCTCATATAAAAGCACAATATGAAGAAATTTTAAAAGAAAACGATCTTATTTTTATGCCTATTGCTCCTAGCACAGCTTTTAAATTTGGGCAGATAAAAGATCCTTTGAGCGCATATTTGAGTGATATTTATACTATAAGCGTGAATTTGGCGGGGCTTCCGGCTGTATCAGTTCCTGTAAGCAAAGCTCAAAACAATCTAAGTATAAGCGCACAGCTAATAGCTAAAGCTTGGGATGAACAAACTCTTATGGATGGTGCATTAAGTTTAGAAAATATAATAAAAGGATAAGCATGAAGATAATAAAAAAAGCGCTTACATTTGAAGATGTATTGCTTGTGCCTCAGTATTCTGAGGTATTGCCAAAACAAGTTGATATAAAAACAAAATTTAGCAAAAACATATCATTAAATATACCTATTGTATCGGCTGCTATGGACACAGTTACAGAACATAGAGCTGCTATAATGATGGCAAGACTTGGTGGTATAGGTGTTATACACAAAAATATGGATATTCAGACTCAAGCAAAAGAGGTAAAAAGGGTTAAAAAAAGTGAAAGTGGTGTTATTATAGACCCTATTTTTATAACCCCAGATGCAACTGTAGCAGATGCTTTAAATTTAATGTCAGAGCTTCATATCTCGGGTGTTCCTGTTATAGATAAAGATCGTAAGCTTATAGGAATTTTGACAAATAGAGATCTGAGATTTGAAACAGATACTACAAAATTAGTAAAAGAGCGCATGACAAAAGCACCTTTGATAACAGCAAAAAAAGGTTGCACACTTGATGATGCAGAAAAGATATTTAGTCAAAATAGAGTAGAAAAACTTCCTATCATAGATGAAGATGGAAGACTTGATGGTCTTATAACTATAAAAGACCTTAAAAAACGCAAAGAGTACCCAAATGCAAACAAAGATAATTATGGTCGTTTGCGTGTGGCAGCAGCTGTCGGTGTTGGTCAGCTAGATAGAGTTGAGGCTTTGGTTAAGGCTGGTGTTGATGTTATCGTTATGGATTCAGCTCACGGACACTCAAAAGGTATTATTGATACATTAAAGCAAATAAAACAAAAATTTGATGTTGATGTTGTTGTTGGAAATATAGCAAATCCAGCCGCAGTAAAAGACCTAGCAGAAGCTGGTGCTGATGGTATAAAGGTAGGTATAGGACCTGGTTCTATATGCACTACAAGAATAGTAGCTGGTGTTGGTGTTCCACAAATAACAGCTATAGATGATTGTGCTATAGAAGCTGCAAAATACGGTATACCTATCATTGCAGATGGCGGTATTAAGTATTCTGGTGATATATCAAAAGCTCTTGCGGCTGGCGCTAGTTGTATTATGGCTGGTAGTTTGCTTGCTGGTTGTGAAGAAAGTCCGGGCGAGGTTATCACATATCAAGGAAGGCAATACAAGGCTTATAGAGGTATGGGTTCTATAGGTGCTATGACAAGGGGTAGCTCTGATAGATATTTCCAAGAAGGTACAGCAAGTGAGAAGCTAGTTCCTGAGGGTATAGAGGGCAGAGTGCCATTTACTGGTAGCATGAAAGATGTTATACATCAGCTTATAGGCGGTCTTAGAAGCTCTATGGGTTATGTTGGAGCTAAGGATATACCTACTTTACAACAAAAGGCTGAGTTTGTTGAGATAACAAGTGCAGGTCTAAAAGAGAGCCACGTTCACGATGTTGTTATAACTCATGAAGCACCAAACTACAAAGTAAACTAAAATCTTAAAGCCATTTTTTTGATGGCTTTATCTTTTAATCCACAAAAGGAAATATATGGATAATCAAGCTCAAAGCTTTGAAGATAAGATAAAAAAAGCAGAAGAAATTTTAAAGACTCTAAACAGTAAAGATGTTACACTCCAAGATAGTGTAAAACTATGCAAAGATGGCAAGAAACTACTTGATGAAGCACAAAAAATACTAGAAGATGCAAAACTTAGTATCACACAAGTGCAAGATGACTAAGATAGCGGTATTGCAACTTCCTACCCTTGCTTTAAGCGAGGCTAGGCTTGATTATTATCTTAAGGTTTGTAAGGATAATGGCGTTAGTTTGATTTTACTTGGCGAATATGTTTTAAATAGCTTTTTTAAAGAGCTTGAAAATATGCCAATTAGTATGATAAAAAAACAGAGCGAAGATAGAAAAGAATCCCTTATAAATTTAGCAAAAAAATACGATATCACTATCATCGCTCCACTTGTTTTAGTGCGTGGTAAGGATATATATAAGGTTATTGCAAAGATTTCACAGTCTCAAACTAAATTTTATGAACAACAATTTTTAATGCAATACTCTCACTGGAATGAGGCAAAATTTTTTAAAAATGAGTTTAAAGATAAACTAAACTATTCTACTTTTAAATTTGATGATTTGAAATTTGGTGTGATGTTTGGTTATGAGGCACATTTTGATGCTAGTTTTGTCTATATGATGAAAAAAAATGTAGATGTTTTACTGATACCTACAGCTTGCACCTTTGAGACAAACGAAAGATGGTGTGAACTTTTAAAAATGCGAGCCTTTACAAACAATGTCTATATATTAAGAGCAAATAGAATAGGGCATTATAAAAACAAAAACATAGATGAGAGCTGGAACTTTTACGGCGATAGTATGCTTATATCTCCATTTGGCGAGGTATCCCAAAGACTTGGTAGCAATGAAGAGATGATGATATCAAATCTTGACAAAAAAGAGATAATCACAGCTCGTGGAATTTGGGGTTTTAAAAACGAGATAAATAAAAAGAAACTTTTATCTTTATAGCTAAAATTTGAAATAAACTATATAAAGATGGCTATAAAACCATCTTTATTGCTCTTTGTGCATACAATCTTGAAATATAAATTTATGATCTTGCGGGATAGCTTTATATATCTCGTTTGCAAGCTGTCTTATCTCCCAAAGTGCCGCTTTTGAGCTTCTTAACGATATGAAGTTTTGTAAAGCCCTAGCATTTATACTCCAAGTAAGCTCTGTTTTATAACATTCAGGTAGACAGTATTTTACTATATCAAGGCTTGTCGTTGTAGTTGATAAGATGTGTCTTAGGTTTTCAAGTGCCTTTATGCTTGCATTGTCTATTAGCTCATTTTGTGTCAAAACTATATATCTTTGTGCATTTTCATAATCAAATTTATCATCTTGCATAAATGGCTTTTCATTTTTTAGCTCTTTTAGTGTGTATCTTGTTGATTTTACAGATAGGCTGGCCATTCTATGTCTTGATAGCTCTTGCAATAAAGCTCTAGATATATCTTGTATATAAAATGTATAGTGTATATGCTCCAAGGTTGAAGCGTGTTTAAACTTATTTCCTACTCTATCTATCAGCTCTATGTCTTTTTCGCCGCCATTATCTCCACGCTCAAAGCTCTGCCAACAAGTTCTTATAGCATGTGAGCATACATTTAATGGTGTGTGTGTTAAAAGTGTTATTTTCATATTTTCTCTTTTGAATTTTTGTGTATTTTAGCCTTTTAGGACTTAAAATCAAATACTGAAAAATATTTTTTTCTTAATTTTAATAAAAAATTATTTTTTATATTATGATTTCAAAAAGACATTAATATAAGTAGAAATAAAATTACATAAAAGTGAGAAATTTATGTAATTTTTATTTTACTTTAATAAATCCAGTAGTAAAATACAAGTCCAAATAATTTTTACAAAGGAGATAAAATTCAACATTTCGATTATTACTAGTGCGACTCTGATCGCTGTAGTTTTAACACAAGGTGCTTTTGCTGATCTTAAAAGTGATTTTAAAGATTCAGAAAATCTTAGAGATAAAGCCAAAATATATAGGAAAAAAGTAGATAAAATCATAAATGATTTTTATCAGATAGACTACTCAAAGTTTGCCGCTTATGGCGAAGATACTGCAACTAACGCAAAAGAAATAACAGAATTAATTTATGACATATCAAGTATAGGTGCTTTTTATGTAGCTGACAATCCTGGAGTAACTGATAAACAGAAACTAATATCAGTTGAAACAGATATAAAAAATCCAAATGGAGATGAAATTTCAATAACGCAACATGGAACTGTTAGCATAACAGTTGGCGGTAAAAGTGCAAATTTAGTTCCATCTACTGCATCTACCACACCTGAAAAGAATGGTTTTGATAATGTTTTTTCTGCTGCAAACAAAGAAAAAATTACAGCTCTTTTAAAATCATTAAAAGAATATGTAGCAAATGACTTGCAAAAAAGAGAACAGTTGGTCTTTGAAAAACTAACCAAATATGCTATATCAAAGGATTATAAGGAACAACCAAAATTTGATTCAATAGGTTCAAATATCGTTGATGATAGGCTAAATTCCGATATTGTCTTAAAGTATCTAAAAATCATGAACGAAAGCATTAAGGCAAATTCTTTTAAGATAACTGGCGATCAGATAAGATCCAAACTTCATTTAGGTTCAAACGGTAATTCTGGTGGAAATAAGCTTAAGGCTGAGAATTTATCACAATTAATGCAGGTTTATTATGACTTGGTAAAATTATATAAGTTATCAGATGATAAGTATATATCTGAAGCTAAAGTTTTGGTTAAATCGTTAGCTAATGCAGGTATTGAACTTGCAAATGGTAAAACGATATCAGATATAAATACCGCAGATAGCATAGAAAATCTTAAAAAGTTGATCAAAGATGTGGATAATCTTAACAATAGTAATGATTTAAAAACAAAATACATTGATAGATTTGATACTACAACTCTTTTTGCTCTTGATGCAGCTGTAAATTTAAGTATGATTTATGATAATTTACAAAGTAATGCATTTATGAAAGAGCAACCAAGTGTGATTTTAAAGATAAAAGAAGCTATTTATGAGTTAAAAGCTGGGTTAATCAAACAAGGCGATAAAACATTAAAACAACAAGTGGATGAATATAATAAGAAAGGTATTAATGATAAAAAAATTCATATAAAATATACACCGGAGGAAATTTTAGCTCAATACGATGACTTACAAAAAGCAAGTCATTTGCTATTAGAGTTAAAGATGGGTAATTTTAATCCCAAAATCGCATTAGAAAGCAGACAAAAAACAGATAGTGAAATGACACAAATAGCTAAATTTAAAGAGGCTATTTGGTTGTTGAAAAAATCAGGCATAGTTGTTGAGAACAATAGTGAGCTTAAAAAAATGTTAGATTTTACAGCTACAAATATAGATAATAAAGTATTGAATGATGATGGTTCTGGCACCATAAAAGATGCTATAGATGTGTTAGTAAATGGTGCTGGCGGGATAGAACTTGTAAAAAAAGCCTTGAATGCACAGATAGCACTGGCTTCTATCCAAGCTAGATACGATCTAAAAGCAAAGACATTTTTGCAAGATCCTAGAGTTTATTTGTCATCCATGGGTAAAGATGTTATTTTAAGTATGACTGACGTGGCTACCTTAAATGATAACATAGCAAATTATCTAACACAGGATATAGTAAATATACTATCTTTTCTTAAAGCCAACGAAGACTCAATCCAATCAGCAACAAATGAAATAGGTAAAGTATCTAATCTAGATATGGTTAATTTCAGTAGCCAACTATCAACACAAACAAGACTTGCTAAACTAAGCAATCCATTTAATGAAGACTTAGCATTAGCATCTGCTATAAATAAACTAAGCAATGATAAATTTGCTGATAATGGTGATAGTGTATCATCTATAATAAAATCATATACAGATAGATTTAACAATGATAACAATATATGGGCAAACGTTATAGGTGCAAAAGGTAAAGTAAAAGATAGTTCTAATCCAGAACTACATGGCTTTAGTATAGGTTATGACAGAGCATTTGATAACACAATAGTAGGTGGATATATGACTCTTGCTAAATCAAAATCTGATTCTAGCCTAATCAACACAAAAGCAAGCAACTATCAATTTGGTCTATATGCTAGAACATATATGGACAATAGCGAAATAGATACAAGAGTATCATTTGGTAAAGCTAAAAACAAAATTGATAGATATGTAAAAAGCAATGGTGATGTATTAACTCAAAACGGTAAATATGATACTACATATACATCATTTGCAGTTGATTATGGTTATGTAATGAATCTAAGTGATAGCTTATTTGTAAAACCATTAGTAGGACTTGATTATTCTCACTCTAAATCAAAAGCTTTCAAAGAAACTGGAAAATTACCATTATCATTTAATGGTGTTACTTCAAAATCTTTAAATGCTAAACTAGGTTTAGAGTTTAGAAAATATGTAGACAATGGAAACTACCTATACATAACTCCAGGATTTGAAGCAGAAGTATACAAAGATGTAAAAGATCCTGTAGCTAGATTTATAGGTTCAAACAAAGATATCAAACTAAAAGCAGATGATAAAAAAGGAAGATTTGTTACACTTAAAACAGGTGCAGAATTAAAACTAACAGATGCTTTATCTACAAACGTTAACTTTGGTGTAAAAGCTAAATCAAAACAACAATACTTTGATGGAACAATAGGACTTAAATATAAGTTCTAAGATAAACAATCCACAACCACCGATTATTCGGTGGTTTGTATTTAAATATTTAAATTTTAAAAATCATAATTATATTTTAATATGCTTTAGTGCTTGATAACTTATATTAAAATTATATTTTGTAAGTTCTGTATTTTTATTTAACTAGCGCTTAGCTATAAAAACTAAATAATATGTAAATACCTTTTAACTTCACTTATAAGAAATTCATAAACTCTTTGCTGTATAAGCATTTCATGTTCACACCCACTCATAAGTCTTCTTAGGTGTGCAAAGTCTATTTTTTTTGCATATCTTTTGTGTGTTTTTAAATCTCTGTCTATACTTATTAAAAGTGAGTCTAGTGTAAGTCTATCTTTGGTTTTTATCTTCGCTACATACTCTTTTGTGGCTTTAACCAAAAATGTTTTTCTTGTTTCATCGTTTGAATAAATCTCATTAGCAATATCATAAAGCATTACAAAATCATCTTCGCTAGGATCAAATTTAGAGCCTATTATTGCTGCAAAGACTTTGGCTCTAAACTCTAGTGATTTATGGTGATAAACTAAAAATTCGCGAAATGCCAACAAACAGTTTAATTTAAAATTTAATTGCATATTTTATAATTTTCCTTACACTTTAAAGTATCGATTATATCACAAACAATTTATCTTTGTATAGTTTTATTTATATCCATTTTTTGATTAGTAGAAAAACCACCATATTTTTGCTCTTTGCCGCCGTGCATATCTATGGAGCCATTATTGTATGCGTAGGCAAAACATAAGCCAATCGTAATTGTAAAAAATACTTTTAACACATCAAACCTTCAAAAATTATTTCCCCAATACTACCAATAAAAGTTTTAATTTTTCTTAAAAATAAAAATGTAAAATTCAAATAGACTTTTTTATCAAATAAAAATTAAAGGTGAGTTTATGAAGACAGCTATTATGATAGATATGCAAGATAGTTTGCTTAATGTTATGTATAATTCAGACAAGTTGATAGATGAAACTATGCTTTTGTTAAAAGGTCTTGAGATTTTGGATGTAAATCTAATCACAACAGAACAATACCCAAAAGGTCTTGGCAAAACTAGTGAAAAATTTAGTGAGTTTTTGAAAAATCCAACCTTTGAAAAGATAGAGTTTTCTTGTATAAAAAATGAAAAAATCAAACAAGAATGTATGAAATTTGATGAGTTTATAGTCTTTGGGATAGAGACTCATATCTGTGTCTTGCAAACCATAAAAGATTTGCTAAGTCTTGGTAAAAAGGTTATTTTGGTAGATACTTGCACATCATCTAGGTCAAAAAAAGACAAAAAAACAGCTATAAGCCATATAAGAACACTTGGTGTTGAGATAAGTAGCGTGCAAAGTGTATTGTTTGAAATTTTAAAGGATTCAAAACATCCAAAGTTTAAAGAGATATCAAATTTAATAAAATAAAACGCACTAAAACAAGTGCGTTTTTGATTATTATTTGTAAGCGTTTATGGCGTTTTGAAGTATATCTTGCGCTGTTTTAGCATCTTTAAATTCTTTAACTTTTACCCATTTGTTTGGCTCAAGCATTTTGTAGGTTTCAAAGAAATTTTTGATCTTATCCAAACTAGCTTTTGGTAAGTTTTCATAGCTTTTTATATTGTCATATCTAGGGTCTATTTTACTTACAGGAACGGCAAGCAATTTTTCATCCATACCAGCTTCATCTTCCATAACTAAAACACCTATTAAACGGCACGGTATAACGCTACCAGCTTGTAGCGGGTATTCATTTAAAACTAATATATCAGCAGGGTCGCCATCAGCAGCTAGTGTGTTTGGAACAAAGCCATAGTTTGCAGGATAGAACATAGCTGAGTAAAGCACTCTATCTACTACAACAGCTCCGCTTTCTTTGTCTATTTCGTATTTTATGTTTGAACCATAAGGGATTTCTATCACGGCATTTATTTTATCAGGATTTGAACCAACTTTTATTTTTGAAATATCCATATTTTTCCTTTAAATTTAGATTTAAAATTGGCGAAAATATTAGTATATTATTGCTTTTAATATCATAAAATCTAAAATAATATATTTTTTAGCTTTTTCAGGCTATCATTTTACACATGGAAGTATTAGATATTTTAAAAAAAACTAACATTAGAATTACTCCACTTAGACTTCAGATACTTGATATTTTAAGCAAAAGCGCACATCCTATAGCTTATGATGAAATTTTATCAAAGTTAAAAGTAAATAAAACAACTGTGTATAGAAGTCTTGAGCTTTTTGAAAAGCATTCACTTGTAATAAAAAGCGAACATGACAGAAAGGCATTTTATGAGCTTGGTAGTGAAGCAAAGGCTTATTTTGTCTGTGATATCTGTCATAAAATAACAAATATAGAAATTCCAAATATATCTGGTGCAAAAAGTATAAAAAGTGCTGTTATAAAGGGAATTTGCAATTCATGTTCATAAGGATTTTAATTTGAAAGATAAACTTTGGGATAAAAAATCAAGCAAATACCCTCGCTATAAACCAGAATTGGAAATTTTTAATGAGGCTATATTTTTAAATCTGCAAGATTTTGGTGTTGATTTTAAAGATAAAGATGTATTGGATATAGGGTGTGGTACCGGTATTTGGACACTTTATCTAGCTAAAATTTGCAAACACATAACAGGAGTAGACAGCTCTTTAAATATGCTTGAGATACTAAAAGAAGATGCAAATACTCATAATATAAAAAATGTTGATACGATATGTTCTTCTTGGAGCGATTTTAAGCCAAATAAACATTATGATATCGCTATAAGCACGATGAGTCCGGCTATCGGTGAAAATGATGATTTTCAAAAATTTAGCGATATCGCCGATACTAGGATATATTTGAACTTTTCAAGACCAAGAAAATCAACCCTCTTAGAGCCATTTTTTGAAAGATTTGGCGTTAAACCTTTTGCTTTTAACTCATCATCTAGGCTTGAAAAATGGCTTATAGAGCATAATATAAAATTTAAAAAAATAATTTTTGGAGAGAGCAGAAATGTAATGCGTTCAAAAGATGAGGCGTTTGAAAATATATGTTGGCATTTGGATATTAATAATGCAAATTACAATAGAAATTTAGTTTTAGATATTTTAAATGACTCAAAAAACGATAAATTTTCCGAAAAGATAGAAAGCTTAATAACTCTTTTTGTGTTTTAATTGTATAATTTAGGCCTTAAGCTTTATGGAGATATTATGAAAAAGATTTTGGTTTTATTCTTTTTTGTTGGTTTATTACATGCAGATATATTTGCTCCCTCGCTTGGAATTTTGTATAACGAAGCTAAAGCAAATTTAGGAAAAAAGATATTTTTTGACAATCGTTTGGGCGCCAACGAAAATAAATCATGTGAAACTTGTCATAATTTATACTGGGACTTTAGCGGTACTATAAGAACTAATTTACAAAATAATAAAATAAATCCACCTAGTATACTAAACGCAGCTTTAAATTATATATTTTTTAGGAATGGAGACCATAGAAATATATATGATCAAGTTTTAAAGTCAGTGACTTCTAGGCATGAGCTTGGAGTTGATAAAAATGAGATTATAACAAAAATTTCCAATGTAAATGAATACAGGATAGCCTTTTTAAAAATATATAAAGATGGTGTTACATTTGAAAATATAGTTGATGTCTTGGTTGAGTTTGAAAGAGCAGTTTTGTCTGTAAATTCTCCATTTGATAGATTTTTGATGGGAGATTCTAATGCTTTAAGTGAAGAAGAAAAAATAGGCTTTGAGCTTTTTAAAAATATAGGTTGTGTTGCATGCCATAATGGAATTAATCTAGGCGGTAATTTAATGCAAAATATAGGAGCTTATGAAGAAATTTTTAGTAATATGGATAGTTCAAGAATATTTAAAGAACAAATATATAAAGTCCCTTCTTTAAGAAATATAGCCAGAACAGCACCATATATGTCAGATGGATCTATCTTATATTTAAAAGATGCAATAACTCATATTGTTAATTTACAATCCACACACAACATTGATAAAAAAGATGTTGATTTGCTTTATAAGTTTTTATTATCGTTAAATGGAGAATATCCAAGGATACTTAAATGAATACACAAAAAATTAGATTTTTATTATTTGTTTTTATTGTATTTTTTGGTATTTCTTCGTTTTTTGTTTTTAAATTAAGTAAAGCAACTGAAAATAACAGCATTTGGCGAAATGCAATAATGAACTTAAGGCTCTTAAATAAAGAAATAGATGCTTATTTTAAAAATAGCCTAGTAAATACAAATTATGATGAAATTAATACAATTTTTGCTGATTTTAAAACCAATCTTGATCAATTAAAAAATGTAGATAGCTTTTCTGTTTTGTCAGACATATATGGTAATGAGAATGATATAGCTATTATACAAAATATATATTTAAAAAAGCTTCAGTTGCTAGATAGATTAAACTATGTAAATTCAAGCATCGTCTCTTTTTTATTTGAGTGTGAATATATGCTTGATAAAAATTCTGAGTTTAAAAAATTCGAACCTTTATTTTTGAAATTAAAATATGTTAATTTTTCTAATACTCGTTCTATTAAGAGGATCGAACAAGATATAATCAACTTAAAAAATGATATCGATATAAATACAAAATATTATAAAGATATTGTGCAAAAAACACAAATGATACTTTTTTCATTAAAATTACTAAAAGAACTTCATCAACAAAATGTTATATTAAATTTATCTAGTTATCTAGACAATATACTTATAGCTTATGATCATCAATATGCTCGCATTCTTGATTTATTGCAAATTTTTATGCTTTTATCTTTTTCTATATTTTGTTTCGTTTTGTTTTTTATTGCTCTTCAAAGTTTGTCATATTTTAAGGTTTTAAAAGAATTGGCTATGGTTAAAACGGCTGTTGATAATAGTTTTGGTTCGGTTATTTTTACAGATATTTCAAATAAAATAACTTATGTAAATAAAGAGTTTGAAAGATCAAGTGGATATAAATCAGGTGAGATTATAGGCAAAAATCCGAGCATACTAAAATCTTCATTGCATGGTGATGAATTTTATGAGAATATTAGAAGTAGTATTATGAACCTTGAGGAGTGGGATGCTAATGAACTTGTAAGTAAAACTAAAAGTGGTCGATACATACACGAAAAAGTAAAATTTTTACCTTTTGTATATGAAAATAAACTTTCTGGTTTTATAGGCTTGAAAATGGATAGAACAAAAGAAACTCGTATGGTCTATGAGCTTGAATTAAAAAATGAACAACTAAAAGTGCAATCAGGTATAGACAAACTCACTGGTTTTGGAAATTATTTTGCGATGACAGAAAGACTTGAAGAGAAGAAAGATGGTATTGTTGTTAGTATAAATATTAAAAATTTTGATAATTTACGCTTTTTTTATCAAACAAATACAACTGAAGCAATGTTAAAAGCTTTTGCAAATACACTTAAGCTTTGTGTTGATACTTCTGAGATTAAAGGTGAACTTTTTAGGTTTCAAGATGATGAGTTTTTTATGTGGTATATTGGAGATGATATAGATAAAGATATAGGTTATATACAGGATTATTTTAGCTTTAATACTATAGAGGTTAAGGTTGGTAATAAGATAGAAAATTTACCTGGTGTAAAGATTGTGATAGGAGTAAGCTCCTTAAATGATACAGAACAAACAAATAGACTTATGCAAGCAATTCTTGCCAATCAGGAAGCAAGAAAAGAGGCTGTAGATATATATACCTATAAAGAAAATGATGCAATAGAATTAAGGTATTATAAAAATCAAAATATAACTCAACTTATAGAGTATGCTCTTGAAAATGATACTGTAGTTGTTGAGTGTCAGGGTATTTATGATGTATCAAAAATAGGCGAAAAAGCGACATATTATGAAATTTTAGTTCGTATTGTTGATGAAAATGGAAAGATAAGATATCCTGGAGAATTTTTGGAAATTGCAATGCAAGCGCAGCTTTATACTCAGATAACTAAAAAAGTTATAAGTCGTGCCTTTTTGCTTGTAGAAAAATATCCTGATTATATGTTTTCTGTAAATCTTTCCGGAATAGATATCATAGATAGTTCTGTTCGTGAGTTTTTAGAAGAAAAATTAGAACTGTGTTCTGATCCTAGTCGTATTTGTTTTGAGATATTAGAAAGTGAAGAGGTTAGTGATTATGGTATAGTAAATTCATTTATCAAGCACATAAAAGGCCATGGGTCTCAAATTTCTATTGATGATTTTGGCTCAGGATATTCAAACTATTATCGAATTTTAGAACTTGATATTGATAATATTAAAATAGATGGTTCGATTATCAAAAAATTACCTTATGATAAAAATTCCCAGTATTTGGTCGAAACTATATTAAATTTTGCTTCAAAACAAGGATATAATGTTGTTGCAGAGTATGTTAGCTCTGAAGAAATTTTAGAACAAATTAAGAAATTTAAAATACCTCTTGCTCAAGGCTTCTTGCTAGGTAAGCCTCAACCTTCCGATTCTCTTTAAAATTTTGGCTATTGTACTTCGGTACAATAGTATCATTTGTTTTTTAATAGTATTCTAAACATAGAATTGAAAAGGAGATACTACATGGCAACATCAGGTATTATAATACAGTTAGTAGGAAATGTTGTCGCAATTGATGCGACTGGAAAAGAAAGGGTTGTCCAAGTAGGCGATGAAGTAGTTTTGGGTGAAGTTATCAAAACGATAGGCGAATCAAGCAAAGTTACTATATCTACAAATGATGATAAGGATATAACATTACTAGGCAATGACACGCTTAGCTTTGATAATAGTGTTACTCAGGTTCAAAGTTTTGGAGATGATGCCATTGCTGATGCTAATTCTTTACAACAAGCAATTTTAAGTGGTGCTGATTTAACTCAACTAGAAGAGACTGCTGCTGGTGGCGACAGTGCTGCTGGAAACGGTGGGGAAGGAACAGGCCAGCTTAATGATAGTGTTTTTGCACAAGGTGGACATGAGTCAAATGTTTATGCTGATTATGGAGATTTAGAAAACATTGCTACAGTTGCAGCTTTAAATACTATCAATGGCGTAGATGGCGGAAGAAGCACTAATACTGACAATACTCCTCCTGTTGTAACCATAAATTCCATTAGCAACAATCATAATACAATCACAGGTATAACAGAACCAAATACTAAAGTTGTTGTAGCATTAGTAGATGGAACTAAAATACCTACAGTTTCAGACAGTGATGGTAAGTGGTCAGTTCCTGTTGATCCAACAAAAACTAAAACAGGTGATAAGGTTACTGCAACAGCTACTGATGGAGCTGGTAATAAAGGTGAAGATACTACGGATATAACTGATGGTACAGCTCTAAATGGTAACACTACAAAATTAATTATAGATGATATTACTGCAGACAATGTATTAAATGCAAAAGAAGCAAGCGAAAATATTAAAGTTACTGGTAAAGTAACAGGAGAATTCAAAGAAGGTGATAAGGTAATTATAACAGTAGATAATACACCATATGAAACTACTGTAGATAGAGATGGTAACTTTGTTGTTTCTATTCCAGGTGAAAAATTGGCAAATGAAAGTGATAAAATAATTGATGGTAAGGTTATTGCTACTGATGAAGCTGGAAATAAAGGCGAAATAACAGCTACTAAAGCCTATGGTGTTGACACAGTAATCCCAGGTGATAGTAACAAAGATGGTCAAATAAATGGTAGTGATAATAACAGTGGCGCTCCAGTAGTAACTATTACAGGAGATGTAAATAATGATGGCTTTATAAACGCTAAAGAATTAACTGATACCATTACTGTTAAAATCGATATACCAGCTAATACAGAAGTTGGAGACACACTAGTTATTACTAACCCAAACGGTTCAGTAGATAAAATTCCTGTCACAGAAGATATAATCAATAAAGGTTATACAAAAGAATATCCAAAATCAGATTTCCCAGAAGGAGTAAAAACAACTGTTTCAGCTAAAGTAGTTGATCTGGCAGGAAATGAAAGTGCAACAGGAACTGATAATGTAATAGTTGACACAACAGCTCCAAATACACCAACAGTAGAAATTCTAGATAGTAATAATATTATCAATATCAATGAAGCTAATAATGGTGTTAAGGTAAAAGTTACACTAGATAAACCTTTGGCAGAAGGCGAAAAAGTAAATATTAAAATTAATGGCGAAGATTTTCCTATAATTGTCAAAAATGGAGAAAAAGACATTGAATTTCTTATTCCTTCAGATAAAGTTCCAACGAATAATACTCCTATAAAAGTAACAGCAACTGTAATTGACAATGCAGGAAATAAATCAAAAGAAGGAGTGGACCAAGTTGATGTTGATACAACACCATTATCACCAAAAGTAACAGAAAATGAAAATGGCACTATAAATATCGACATAGATACAGATAAAGCAGGTGATGCCCAAGAAGCCGTTATAACATATACCCCAGCAGATAGTAATACTCCAGTAACTGCAACAATAAGCAAAGATAGCGATGGAAATTGGACAAGCAATGATTCAAAAGTTCATGTTGATCCTAATACGGGCAAGGCTACTATTAACCCCGAAGATATAAAAAATGATACCGATGTGTCAGTTGTTGCTACTGATAAGGCAGGAAATATAAGTGATGATTCTACGCATATAGCTAATCCAGTTATTAATATAGTAGTTGACAAAGATGAGATAACGGAAGGAAATAATGCAACATATACAGCAACTCTCAATAAGCCTTTAAGTGAAGATAAAACATTAATTGTTAACTTTAATAATGGTCGTGGAGAAACACAAAGCGTAGAAATTACTATACCAAAAGGTAAAACAAGTGTTAAAATTGATTTAGATACAAACTTATTTAGACCTGATGATGTATACAAAGAGTCACAAACTAATGTGGTTATAAGTAATGCTAGTGTTAAAGATAGCAATATTAAAGTAATTCTTGGAAAAGTAACAACAAATATAAAAGACGATCACGATGTTACAGATATATCTCTTGGATTAATAAAAGTATCTACAATTACATCAGGCAACATTAATAATAATAATGGCCTAGTAACAGTTATAGCTAAAAATGAACAAGGCGTAGATATTACAAATGAAAATGGTTTAGGGAAAGGTATATCTCATCATATAGATCCTGAAGGTTTTGGCGTAAAAGGTGATATAACAAATCCTAATAGTGATGGTTCAACTGGTCATCCAGATGAATTACAAAAAGGTGAGTCTTTAGAATTTGGATTTAAAAAACCAGTATTTAGTTTAGATGTTGCATTATCTTGGAGAGCTGGTCAAGAGCATGCAAAAGTTGAATTTTATGATGATAATGGCACTAAATTAGGAAGTGCTCTTATATCTGGTGGTCAGTCAGACTCAGCTCACAGTTTAGCTAATATTCAATATTTTGATGCATCTGGTGAACCAATAACTGTTCTTAAGGATATTCCTGGTGGCAGCGATAGTGTTGATCCTCTATATGCATTTACGCCTGGATATGAGTTTAGTAAAATTAAATTTACAGCACCAGAAGAAGGTGATGATTATTTAATTAATAAAATAGTCTACAAGGAAAAAGTTGATATAACAAGTGAAAATATTGAAACTTTATTAAATAGCTCATCAAAAGTAGAAAATTCACAAAACGAAGAGCATTTAGAATTAGTTGTTACAACATCAAACCCCCCACATAACAATACTACTGTGGTAAATGTTAATGTAAATGGGGAGATACAAAAAGTTCATATAGATGAATATAGTGGTATAGGCAAGATAAAAGGCAAAACAGACCTTAAAACATTTGATGCCAATATAGTAAGTATCGAAGGTGATAAATTTGAAGCTACAAATATAGTAGCAAACAGAATAGTATCGGCTCCAAAAATTAATTTTATAAATGATGGTGAAGATAATATCTTAAATAAAACAGAAAACGAAAATAAAAATGATGGTAATTCTGAAAATACAAAAGCAAACATAACGGTTCCCGATGGTGTTGTTGCTGGAGATAAAGTTTTTGTAACTATAGATTATGATAATGGCACTTCTCGAACAGGGTATTACACAATTGGCTATAACAATCAAGGAATTGGTGAGCATAAAACATTTGAAGCTTTATTACCTGTTGTTAAAGAGGGTGTTATGAAAGTCAAAGCTTATATTAAATCTTCTGACGGCACAAGAATTTCAGCTGATAGTGATGTTGATACAATAACAGTTGACTTAACACCACCAGAGTTAACATTAAACACATCTGATGATATACATAATAATACACCTACAATTAAAGGTGTTACAAATCTACCTAATGATTCAAAAGTTAATGTAGTAATAGTAGATAGTGATAATAATTCTCAAACTATCAAAGCTACTGTCAAAGATGGTCATTTCTCAGTAGCTCCAGAAAATCCTTTGGCTGATGGTGGCTATACTGTTATAGCAACTGCTACAGATGAAGCTCATAATACAACAACTGCTAAAATTTCAGGCAATGTTGATACAGGAGTTACATTAACTATAACTGCTCCAGAAACAGAAGTGGAAGGAGATCAAATTCCTTATACATTTACTTTGTCTAGATCAGTAGATACTAAAACAACAGTAGATGTTCAATTTGTAACAAATGATGGTAAAACTATGACTAGAGCAGTTGTTATAGAAGCTGGTAAAACAGAAGCTACTGTAAATGTTGCTTCTCCAAGAAGCGATAATCCATATCATGACAGCAACATAAATGTGGGTATTTCTAATGTAGCTGTAACATCAGATAATAGAAGTAAAATTATAATAACAAAAGATAGACCTATCACTACAATAGTAGATGATGATGATCCTACAACTGTTTCTATAGCGTTGGTAAAATCATCTGAGATAACAATAGAAAATATTGGGAAAAAAACGTCAGATGGTGTTACTGTTAAGGCTATAAGCGCCAATGGATATAATGCAGAAATTTCTACATATAATGATTACCAACGCGACGGATTTGGTGTGGATGGTGAAAATGGTGTCAAAAAAAGTGACTTTAGTGGAGATATAAGAGAGTTGCAACACGGTGAATCTTTAGAATTTACATTTCCTAAATCAACATTCAGTCTAGACGTTTCATTTGCATGGAGAAATGGCTCATCTGAGACCGCTAAAATTATATTTAAAGATGCCGAAGGTAAAGAGAAAGGAAGTGCTACAATATCTGGTGGTGAAAACGGTATAGATGACAACCATTCAACCACGGTTCAATACTATGATATAAATGGAAATAAAACTCATGCTGAGCTAAATATATCTGGAGGTACAGATAATAATGATAAATCATATACATTTGCTCCTGGATATGAGTTTAAAAAGGCTGAATTTACAGCACCAAATGAAAATGATGATTATTTGATTCACAAAATAGTTTATAAAGAAAAAGTTATAGATAATGAAACTATCAAAGATTTGATAGAAAATCATTCAGAAGATGTAGAATGGGTTGTTACAACTTCTAATCCTCCACATAATGATACCACTGTAGTTACAGTTGATGTAAACGGAACTACGCAAGAAGTTCGTATAGATGGTGCTAGTGGTATAGGTAAAATCAAAGATATGGAAAATCATAAAACTTTTAATGGCAATATTACTAAAGTTGAAGGTCATCCGTTTGAAAGTGTAAAAATAGAAGTGAAAGCCACTCCTACTGACACTAATGTTAGAGATACATTAGATGATGATTCTGATGCAGTGAATGTTACTTTAGATGGCATCATAACAAAATCAACAAGTATAACAGTGGATACAGTAACAGACAAAAAAGTAGAAGGTATAACACTAACCGCCGAAGGTCCATATGGAGAATCAGCTAGTATTTCTACTGTAAAAAATACAGAACACGATGGATTTGGTGTAGAAGGAGATACTTCTAGATATTATGATAAAACTGATTCCGATGGCGGTGCAGACAGTAAAGAACTTGGATATTTAGCCGATACAGGCAGTGAAAAAATTATACTAACATTAAAAGATAATCAAGCTGATAGTATTCAAGCTAAATTTGCTTGGAAAAATTCACAAGAAAGTGCAAAAATTGAGTTTTATAGAGGTGATGAATTAGTTGGAGAGCAAACTATTACAGGAGAAAATAGCAATGACCGAGTTGATGAGACAAGGATATTAAGACCAGAAGGTAAAAATAATAATACTTTCTTTGATAAAGTTGTATTCTCAGCTCCTAACAAAGGCGATGATTATCTAATCAACGAAATAAAAGTAAATACTATCACTATAGACAAAGATGCCAACATCACAAAAGAGATCATTAAAGAAGATGGCGGAGATGTTATACTTACCGTTAAAACTTCAGTTCCTCCGCAAGATAAGTATCCAGCAACAGCTGTTATCGAACTAAATAATGGTGTAAAAAAAGAAGTTGTGCTTGATGAAAAAGGCGAAGGAATAGTAAAAGTTAAACTTTCAGATATCCATCAAGAAGCTAATGCTAAAGATTTTATTATCAATGCAAAAGTTATTGAGATCAAAGGTGGAAATTTTGAAGATGTAAATCTTAAAAATGCAAATTGGGATCAAATTAAACATATAATAGATTCTGAAAATAACAAAGAAGAGCAGTCTGCAGAAAAAGAGACAGATGGCAAAGTTACATCTCTAACCGAAAAAGAAAATGGTGGTAAAGAGGGTGTTTCTCAAAGCATAGATGATGATCAAAATGATAATGGTTCTGTATATAAAGAAATATCTATTGATAGTAAATATAAGGGACTTTCTGGTGAAGCTTATTTGTATCAAAGTAGTATTTCAAGTGGTCACGCAAATCATGTGTTTGAGCCAAATAAAGATGGAAGTAGGAATAAAATAGCTTGGAAAGGCGGCGATGTATCAGATGAAAAATACATATCAAATGCTGAGTATTATTTAAGTGATCCAGAAAAGGTTGGTATCAAGTCAAATGCTTCATTTACTATAGATAAACTGGAAGCAAATCATGGAAATAATAGGAATTATCATGAAGATTTAATTAATGGTTTAAAAGGACAAAGCCACATTAAGAATTTTGAATCACATGAACATCATACAAAAGAATATGGTAAAGATACTATATTTAAGTATAGTGGCACTTTCCTTACTGCCGGTCATGATGCTAAAATGTTTATGGACTTTGGTCAAACTAACGGTCTTGCGGTAGTTAAGATAGATGGTCAAGTGGTTTCACGTTTCTCATCTAATGGTAAGTATGGATTTAATATATTTAATTGGCAAGGTAAATTACATAATGAATTTAATGTTCATTTTGATAACATAGAGCCGCATAAAATAGAAGTTATAATTGCACAGTCTGGAAGTAAGTCTACTGCTCCAATTAAAGTAGGCTTTATTGCACCAGATAAAACCCATGTTCCATTGGGAGAAGAGCATACAGGGCTTGATATAAAAGTATACAACAATGACTTTAAAGTTCCTGAAGGTGTTCATTATGATGCCGATACAAATTCTTATGTTTACGATGCTACTTCGGAAGGACATGCTTCTAGTGTTGTTTCTCATCCTCAACCAAGAATGGCTTCATCTTATGGTTCTGAAAATGACTATGAACAAATAGATAGCGAATTACTAGAGGATATAATCTCAGAACAAAAAACAGATGTTAAGTCTTTTGCGGCTACAAATACATTACTTATCAATGTAGATGATGGTAGTGTTGATTTGTCAAAACTTGATAGCATTAAAAACAATGATGAGCCTATCAAGCCAAGCATTGATAAGGTTAATCTTGTTGATGTAGGTTTAGATGATGATAAAAATTCTTTAGATACAGTATTGCCTGAAACTAAAGAAGCTCAAGACATTAAAACAGAAGTTTCTGAGATAAGCCCAGCTTCTGAGCTTAGTTCTGAGCAAAAAGTTGAGAATTTATTGTCTAGTAAAACTCAAAAAACAATTACAACACCACACTCAGACACTGATGTTGGTGGTGTTGACAATGTTCAGCCATTACAAGAAGTTAATTCTGCAGATGAGTTTGTAAACAAACATTAATCAGGGTAGTATAACTTCTATCTTTCTTGTTCGGGGTCTTTCTCGAACAAGAAAATTTATACGACAAGCATAGACTATCTTTGTTTGTCGTATCTTATAAATATAAAATCAACACTCTTTTTATTACATTTAACAACGATATGCTTATCTACTTATATTAAAGATATAGGTTAACCAAGTCTTATTATGAAAGCTTTTTATTACTAAAATAAATTTTTGCTAGGATGTTTTATAAAGACAACTATAACTTACAACTATATTGCAGTAGCCAAATTCATATCCAATTACCACTCAAAATCTTAAATTTACAAACAACAAATACCTATTTTTATCATTTTTTTGGTAAAATCTATACCAAATTTATAATCTTTAGGATTTATTATGAAACTTTTTGGAACAGATGGTGTCAGGGGAAAAGCCGGAGAAAAGCTATCAGCTCAAACGGCTATGAAACTCGCAATGGCAGCTGGAATTTACTTTAGAGATCATTCAAATACAAATACGATATTAGTCGGAAAAGACACTAGAAAAAGTGGCTATATGATAGAAACAGCCATAGTCGCTGGACTTACAGCGGTTGGGTACAATGTCCTTCAGATAGGCCCTATGCCAACCCCTGCGGTTGCATTTTTGACAGAAGATATGAGATGTGATGCTGGCATAATGATAAGCGCTAGTCACAATCCTTACTATGATAATGGCATAAAATTTTTTGATAGCAACGGTGATAAACTTGCAAAAGATATAGAAAAACAGATAGAAGATATATATTTTGATGATGAGATGATACTAAATGCACAAAAGACTATGGCACAAATCGGTGCAAACAAAAGGATAGATGATGTGATAGGGCGATACATCGTTCAGATAAAAAACTCATTTCCAAAAGAGCTAACATTAAAAAATATGAGGATAGTCCTAGATGTGGCAAATGGTGCGGCTTATAAGGTAGCCCCGACTGTATTTAGCGAACTTGGAGCAGATGTAGTTGTGCTAAACGATGAGCCAAATGGAATCAATATCAATCAAAACTGCGGTGCATTGCACCCTGAGTACCTTGCTAGTGAGGTGCAAAGACTTAGAGCTGATATAGGCTTTGCTTTTGATGGCGATGCTGATAGATTGGTTGTTGTTGATGAGCTTGGCGATATAGTTCATGGAGATGCTTTGCTTGGTGTTTTGAGCATGTTTTTATCACAGCAAGGAGCATTAAAAGGCAATGCACTTGTAGCAACGATAATGAGTAATCAGGCTTTGGAGGACTATCTCAAAGCGAATGATATAAAGCTACTTCGTTCAAATGTAGGCGATAAATATGTGCTTGAGATGATGAAAGAAAATGGCATAAACTTTGGAGGCGAGCAAAGCGGACATGTTATTTTTAATGATTATGCAAAGACTGGCGATGGCTTGGTGACTGCTATGCAAGTTGTTGCTATGATACTTAAAAAAGGTAAGAAAGTAAGTAAAATTTTTAGCGAGCTAAAGCCATATCCGCAAATTTTATGCAACCTTCAAGTTACGGATAAAAAACCACTTGAAGAGATTGACGGGCTTAAAGAGCTAGAACAAGAGCTTCAAGCACAGTCTATAAGGACACTTTTTAGGTATTCTGGGACAGAAAATGTCATCAGGCTTTTGCTTGAAGGCAAAAACGAAGCCTTGATAGATAATAAAATGCAAGAAGTTAAAGCATTTTTCAAAAAAGCTCTAAATAGATAAGCTTTGAAAAGACAAATTTATACTTTTTTATCGGTTTTTGTTGTTATCTTGGTTATAGACCAAGCTATAAAATACTTTTTTGTAAGCACAAACTATCAGCTTAACGGCGAGTATATCTCGCTTGTCCTTGCTTACAATACCGGTGTCGCTTTTTCTATGTTTGCATTTTTGGCCCAAAACTTGAAATTTGTGCAAATTGCACTTATTTTTGCGCTATTTGGCTATCTTTTGTATGAAAAAAAACTCCTAAAATCAAACCTAATAAACTTTGCGATGATTTTTGGCTCTGGGATATCAAACATACTAGATAGGTTTACTTATGGTGCAGTGGTTGATTATGTATTTTGGCATAAGTGGTTTGAGTTTGCGATATTTAACTTCGCTGATGTGATGATAAACATATCTGTGTTTTTGATTATTATAAAAAACTTCATTAAAAAGGAAAAAGATGAATAACCCTTATATAGCTTATGCTCTTTGGTTTTTTGTGGGTTGGCTTGGTGCCCATAGGCTCTATCTTGGAAGGTTTATAAGTGGCTTTTTTATGATGGGACTATTTTTTGTCGGAAGTGCTTTTGCTTGGATATTTATAGGTTGGATATTTTTAATCATCTGGGGTATTTGGTGGCTTATGGATGTGTTTTTGATAGGTGTTTGTATAGAACAAAACCTAAAAAAAGATAGTTTTAAAAAAGACCTAGAGCTAAAAGACAAAGAAGAAGAGCTAAAAAAGCTTTATGAACTTTACGAACAAAACAAGATAACAAAAGCCGAGCTTGAGGCCAAAAAAGAAATTTTATTTAGATAGGAGGAGAAGATGGCGGATTATTATTTATATTTTAAATTTTTACACTACATATTTTTTATATCTTGGATGGCTATGCTTTTTTATCAGCCAAGACTTTATGTGTATCACGCTGAAAATATCCACAATCCTGAGTATGTAAAGATAGTTGAGGTGATGGAATATAAGATGTATAAATATATAGGCTATCCAGCGCTTATAGGCTCTTTTGCTACTGGTGCTTTGATACTTTTGGCTATGCCTGACTTGCTTAAAACAGGACATATTCATCTAAAGCTTGTGATAGTTGTGCTTATGGCGGCTTATCATTTTCATCTTGGTAGCTATATGAAACAACTAAAAAACAAAACCTGTAAAAGAGATGGTATGTTTTTTAGAGCGTACAACGAAGTTCCTACGGTTTGTATGCTTGTAATTATTTGGATTATGATAGTAAATCCATTTTGATTTTGCATTTTGCTAGTGAAATATATCTTTTTGCTGGCAAATTTTATATTAAAATCTTTTGACTTTTTGTATCATTAATGATTTAATCAATAAAAAAATATTAAAGTAGCTATATAGTATAATGAAACCAACTTAGCAAACCACACACAAAAAGTTTGCAAGATGGGTTTTGGAAATAAAAACAAAATCAAGTGAAGGTATAGCGCGAAGTATCTATTGTTATCAAAAAAGCAAATTTTAGTATTAATAAGTGCAGTCAAAAAAAGATAAACTACCAAGATCAATAATACAAATAGCAAAAGCTAGATTAAAAGAATTTGAAAATGGGAACAATTAGTTTTGATAGTGTATTTAACGAGATGATGAAAGATGAAGAGTTTAAAAAAGAGTATGAAGCTTTAATACATGAATTTGAACTTAAAAAACAACTTATAAAAGCTAGAATCAAAAGCAATATGACACAAACACAGATTGCTAAAAAAATGAATATGAAGCAGTCAAATTTAGCTAGATTTGAACAGTCGATAGATTCAAAATTTAGCACGATTTTAAAATATGCTAAAGCTGTGGGGTTAAAAGAGCTTAAAATTTCTATACAATAATCTTTAATTTCATAATTCTTTGAATAATATAAAAAATCTTTATATGATTTTAGTATATGACTTTTTATGATAAGTTATATTTTTTGGTTTAAAATTTACTTTGTTTTTTTTATCATTTTTATTATAAATAATAACCAAATTTTGATATTTTTCAAAAATTTTGCATTTTTTACAAATTTTTTCATTTTAACTATAAAGTTTTTAAATTTTAAACCGATTTTATTAGCAAATAACCATAAGGATAGGTTATTAATTAAACATTAAAAGGATTTATAATGAGCTTTAGAATTAATACAAACATTAATGCTATGAACTCACATGCAAATGCAGTTGGTAACAACAGAAACTTATCTAACTCTCTAGGTAGACTTTCATCAGGTTTGAGAATTCAAACAGCAGCAGATGATGCTTCTGGTCTAGCTATTGCAGATAGTTTAAGATCACAAGCAAGTGCTTTAGGTCAAGCTATAGCAAATGGTAATGATGCTATAGGTATCATACAAGTAGCTGATAAAGCTATGGATGAACAACTTAAAATACTTGATACTATAAAAGTAAAAGCTACTCAAGCAGCTCAAGATGGTCAAACAACAAGATCAAGACAAGCACTACAAGCTGACATAGTAAGACTTATGGAAGAACTAGATAACATAGGTAACTCTACATCATTTAACGGTCAACAACTACTAAATGGAACATTCTCAAATAAAGAGTTTCAAATAGGTGCATACTCAAACCAAACAGTAAAATCTAGCATAGGTGCTACTACATCTGATAAGATAGGACTTACTAGGTTTGAGAGTAGCAAGCTGATAACAGCAGGTGCGGCTGGTGCAGTAACACTTACCTTTATAAACGTAGATGGTATAAACAATGTAAAAGTTGCAGCTACAGAACTATCTTATGGTCTTGGCAAAGGTATTGGTGCTTTAGCTGAAAACATCAACAAAGTAGCAGATCAAAGTGGTGTAAGAGCTACGTTTGATGTAACTATTATAGCCAGTAAAGCTATTACTGCTGGATCTATAGTTTCATTAAATATAAATGGTGTTAAAATAGGTGATCTTGAGGTTAAAGCAAATGATAGCAATGGAACCCTTGTAAATGCCATAAACTCTGTAAAAGATCAAACAGGTGTAGAAGCATCTATAGATCCACAAGGAAAGCTTGTGCTTACAAGTCGTGATGGTCGTGCTATAAAAATTTCTGGCGGAGAAAAAGCAGGTGATGATAAAATCGGTGCGCGTTTAGGTGTGTCAGATAAGATTTCACTAAGTAAAAACATGTTTATCGGTCGCCTTAACCTTGTAAGACTTGATGGTAGAGATATAAAGATAAGTAGTAGTGATAATAGTGGTAAATTTTCTGTCGCATTTAGTGCTGATGGTGGAAATCAAGCATCTGTATCACTAAGAGAGATAAAAGGACAGATAGCTTCAAATACTGCTGCAGCTATGGGATTTCAAAGAATGACAAAAGGAGAAATGACCTCTGCCCAATCAGCAGGTGTTATGACACTACGTGGTGCTATGGCTGTTATGGATATAGCCGAGTCAGCTCAAAGAACACTAGACTTTATTAGATCTGATCTTGGTTCTGTTCAAAACCAACTAGTAGCTACTGTAAATAACATAACAGTAACACAGGTAAACGTAAAATCAGCAGAATCACAAATAAGAGATGTAGACTTTGCAGCAGAATCAGCAAACTTCTCAAAATACAACATACTAGCTCAATCAGGCTCTTATGCTATGAGTCAAGCTAATAGTGTTCAACAAAACGTATTAAAATTACTTCAGTAATTTAATTATTCTTTACAGCCAAAAGTTTTGGCTGTAAAATTTATATCATAAAAAGCAAAAATTAAATTTTTCTTACCATCATATGATTTTATAAGCTTATTTTTATCTCTAAAAATTTATTATATTGTTTGTTGATCAAAAATAGATTTTGCTTAAGAAAAACTTGTAAATCATAGATAACAAAGGGTTTAATTATTTAAAAAACAATTAAGGATATAAAATGTCTGTTTTGACAAAAGAAGAGATACTTAAATATTTAGCTCAAATAAAGCCACAGCTTCAAGAAGATGGTATCAAAGAAATAGGACTTTTTGGAAGCTATGCTAAAGGATATGCAGATGAAAACTCAGATATTGATATAGTTATTTTTGCAGATAAGATAGATTTTTTAGATAGGCTTGATGTTTATGGTATACTTGAATATTTAGAAAAATTAAAGGCAAAAATTTCAGCTAAATTTCACAAATCTGTTGATATTTGTGATTATTACAATAAAGAAAGACTATATAACAACAAGATTACAAAAGGAGCTATTTTTGTCTAGTAAAGTAGTATATAGATTGTGTTTAGCTATAGAAAA
This sequence comes from Campylobacter pinnipediorum subsp. pinnipediorum, assembly GCF_002021925.1. Taxonomy (NCBI): domain Bacteria; kingdom Pseudomonadati; phylum Campylobacterota; class Epsilonproteobacteria; order Campylobacterales; family Campylobacteraceae; genus Campylobacter; species Campylobacter pinnipediorum. The sequence goes on along the minus strand of NZ_CP012546.1, from coordinate 1,715,058 downwards.
AATAGATCAAATATTTGATATTTGTAAAGAAAAAGGCACGGTTGAAGCATTAAAAGATGAAAAACTTGCAAAACCAGCCATAATGAAACACTTTGATGTGATTCATCAGCAATTTGAAAAAATGGAAAAAGCACAAGAGTATAAAACATTAAGTAGATTTGATCAAAAAGATTTAAAGGGAATAAGAAGTATTAGAAATTGGTCTTCGCATGATTATGACAACATAGAAAACGAAATCATAGAAAAAATTATTCGTGAAATATTGCCAAATTTTAAAAAAAGCATACAAGAAGTTTTAAAAGAAACCAAAAAAGATTTGCAAAAAGATTGAATATTTTGATAAAAAAGTAAAGTATTTAAATTTTTGTAAATATCATTAAAATTAATTTCTAAATATTTTAAAACATATAAATTTATCCAAAATTCAATCAAACAATTTTTCATTTTACTCAACGTTTAAGCTGCAACGAAACTAATAAAATTTTTTAAAATCAGAATTTTGATTTATTAAATTTTTAAATCTATTTGAAATAATCTTTATCTTTAAAAAATTCTCATATAAATTTTAAAAAATTCACAAAATTCCTAAAAAATTTGCATTTTTTTCACATTTTCTTGCTCCCCCCCCCTAAAGGTTCTAAATTTTGAACCGATTTAATTATCAAATAACCATAAGGATAGGTTATTAATTAAACATTAAAAGGATTTATAATGAGCTTTAGAATTAATACAAACATTAATGCTATGAACTCACATGCAAATGCAGTTGGTAACAACAGAAACTTATCTAACTCTCTAGGTAGACTTTCATCAGGTTTGAGAATTCAAACAGCAGCAGATGATGCTTCTGGTCTAGCTATTGCAGATAGTTTAAGATCACAAGCAAGTGCTTTAGGTCAAGCTATAGCAAATGGTAATGATGCTATAGGTATCATACAAGTAGCTGATAAAGCTATGGATGAGCAACTTAAAATACTTGATACTATCAAAGTAAAAGCTACTCAAGCAGCTCAAGATGGTCAAACAACAAGATCAAGACAAGCACTACAAGCTGACATAGTAAGACTTATGGAAGAACTAGATAACATAGGTAACTCTACATCATTTAACGGTCAACAACTACTAAATGGAACATTCTCAAATAAAGAGTTTCAAATAGGTGCATACTCAAACCAAACAGTAAAATCTAGCATAGGTGCTACTACATCTGATAAGATAGGACTTACTAGGTTTGAGAGTAGTAAGTTGATAACAGGTGCGGCTGGTGCAGTATCACTTACATTTATAAACGTTGATGGTATAAACAATGTAAAAGTAGCTGCTACTGTTATATCAACGGGTCTTGGTAAAGGTCTTGGTGCTTTAGCTGAAAATATCAACAAAGTAGCAGATAAAACAGGTGTAAGAGCTACATTTGATGTTACAGCAATAGCAGAAAAAGCTATATCAGGTGGAACAATAAGATCTCTAACTATAAATGGTGTTAAAATAGGTGATCTTGATGTAAAAGCAAATGATGAAAATGGAACCCTTGTAAATGCCATAAACTCTGTAAAAGATCAAACAGGTGTAGAAGCCTCTATAGATCCTCAAGGTAAGCTTGTACTTACAAGTCGTGATGGTCGTGCTATAAAAATGACAGGTGATGATGGTCAAAACAATAAAGTAGGCGAAGCTCTTGGTATGTCTGCAAAGGTCGGCAAGATGCTAGGTGATAATATGTTTGTAGGTCGTCTTAACCTTGTTCGTCTTGATGGTAGAGATATAAAGATAAGTGGCGGAGATCAAGGTAAAAGCAATGGAGCTTTCTCTACAGCATTTAGTGCTGGACAGAATGGTGATGAGGGTGGCTCTCAGCATTCAGTATCACTTAGAGAGATAAAAGGACAGATAGATGCTAAGGTAGCTGCGGCTATGGGATTTCAACGTATGTCAAAAGGAGAAATGGAGTCCCCTCAATCAGCTGGTGTTATGACTCTACGTGGTGCTATGGCTGTTATGGATATAGCAGAGTCAGCTCAAAGAACACTTGACTTTATCAGATCTGATCTTGGTTCTGTTCAAAACCAACTAGTAGCTACTGTAAATAACATAACAGTAACACAGGTAAATGTAAAATCAGCAGAATCACAAATAAGAGATGTAGACTTTGCAGCAGAATCAGCAAACTTCTCAAAATACAACATACTAGCTCAATCAGGCTCTTATGCTATGAGTCAAGCTAATAGCGTTCAACAAAACGTATTAAAATTATTACAATAGTTTTTTAATACTCTTTTATCCCTACTGCTCTTGGTGGTAGGGATACTTTTATAGTATAATTCCTAAAATATTTTTAGGATATAAAATGACAGACGCAGACAAACAACAAGATATAGTAGATGAGCTTTCAACCTCCTATGATGAGATGACATATAAATCATCTGCTTTTGCTCAATGTTCCCCTTTGAAACTTGAAGCTTGTGCTAAGCTTTTATCGCTTGACACAAAACCATCAGAAAATGCAAAGATACTTGAGATAGGATGCTCTTTTGGTGGAAATCTCATACCATTTGCCCTGCATAATCCAAATGCTACCATAGTAGGCGTTGATCTAAGTCGTGAGCAGATAAAGCAAGGCAAAGAGATAGTGAGTAACTTAGAGCTTCAAAATCTAGAGCTTATATGTGGCGATATAACAAAAGCAGATGAGATTTTAGCTAGATATGAAAAGTTTGATTATATCATATGTCATGGGGTATATAGTTGGGTGCCTGATTTTGTAAAAGAGGCTATACTAAAAACTATAAAAAATTACTTAGCAAAAAATGGAGTAGCTTACGTATCTTATAATGTCTATCCTGGGTGGAAATTTAAAGAAGTTGTTAAAGACTATATGCAGTTTGTATCAAAAGATGGACAAACACTTATCGAAAAGCTGAGTCTAGCCAAAGAAGGGTTAAGGGTATACAAAGACTATCTTTTAAAAAAAGATGATAATGAGTCAAAAATATCATTAGAGTGGATAGAAAAAATTTTAAAATATGACAGTTCGTATATGGCACACGAATATCTTGAAACCATAAATGATCCCTTTTATTTTAGAGATTTTGCAAATGATCTTTCAAAACACTCGTTAGAATATCTGTGCGAGATTGATATGAATGATATATTTGCTCCAATGCTTGGAGATAGTGAAGGTGCAGATGAATTTATGAAACAAAACTTTAAAGATAGGATAGATGAAGAGCAGTTTATGGACTTTGCTACTTTTAGGACATTTAGACAAAGTCTTATTGTCCATAGTGATACCTTTAAGGAGCTAAAACAAGATATAGGGGTAAATGAGATAAGCAAACTTCATATTATCGAACACTTTACAAAAGATAATGATATATACACAAACAAGAAAAAACAGATAATGCCAAATGATTATAATTGGCTATATGAGCTTTTTAATAGCATGTATCCATCTAGTATAAATTTAGCAGATGTGTTGACTTTGATAGACCCAAAGCTCAAACTAGACTCATATCTAGGTTTTATAGAACTTCTTAAAAAAAATACTGTATTTTTATCAAAACCATATGAAACTATTCGTTATGAGATAAATCAAACTAGACTAAAGCCAAAGCTTGTGCCATACATAAGGTATTTTTTAAAAACAGATAATCCTGTCATAGGTTTTGCAACTGAGTTTAATGAGCTTTTTATAGATACCAAAAAATATGATTTTTATATCATGTTAAAATTTGATGGCAAAAATACCATTCATGATATAGCAGGTGATTTTATAAAATATCTAAAAAACAACAACATAACACTAAAAGATGACAATAAAAAAGATATAACAAGTAAAAGCAAACTAAATAAATTTGCACTTGAGTATGTTATGGATATTGAAAACATACTAGCACAGATGCATTTTTTTGAGAGATTTTAGAGATTATAAAAAGGTATAATAATTGCAGGAACTTATAAAAAAACTTTTTCCAATTTGTCGTTCTATAACCGGAGAAGGATTTAGAAAAAGCCTTGATATAATAAATCAAGAGCTAGGTGGCATTATAAATTTACACGAGATAAAAAGCGGTAGCGAGGTTTTTGACTGGGTTGTGCCTGATGAGTGGAATATAAATGATGCTTATATAATAGATCCAGATGGCAATAAAATTTGTGATTTTAAGGTAAATAATTTACATGTTTTAAACTACTCTGAGCCTACAGATAAGGTTGTAGATCTAAAAGAGCTTGAAGAGCATTTATACTCTTTGCCAAGTTTACCAGATGCTATACCATATACTACAAGTTATTATAAAAGAAGATGGGGTTTTTGTATAGCTCACAATGAAAGACAAAAACTAAAAGATGGCAAATACAGAGTTTTTATAGATTCTAGTTTTAACAAAGATGGTGTTTTAAACTATGGTGATTTTGTCATCAAAGCTAACACAGATACAAAAGAAGAAATTTTGATATCAACATATCTTTGTCATCCATCTATGGCAAATAACGAGCTAAGCGGTCCAGCTGTTAGTGCTTACCTTGCAAAATGGCTTATACAAAGAGATGATTTAAAATATAATTATAGATTTGTCTTTATACCTGAGACTATTGGCTCTATTGTTTATCTATCAAGAAATTTAAAAATCTTACAAGAAAATGTAAAAGCTGGTTTTGTTTTATCTTGTGTGGGCGATGATGATGCTTATTCGCTTATACATTCACCTAGTGAGGACAATCTAGCTGAAAAAGTAGCTTTTCATATAATGAAAGATAAGCAGAACTTTAAGGAATTTAGCTTTTTGGATGCTGGTAGTGATGAGAGACAGTATTGCTCTCCTTTGGTTGATTTGCCTGTTTGTGGGATTTGTAGGACAAAATACGGCGAGTTTGAGCAGTATCATACTTCAAAAGATGATTTAAGCTATGTAAGCCAAAAAGGACTTGAAAATAGCTTGCAAACTATGAAAGATATAATTATGTCTTTAGAGCTTAATGAAAAGTTTATATCAAATGTATTTTGTGAGCCAAATCTAGGCAAAAGAGGACTTTATCCGACATTTAATTCAGGCACTTCAGCTATACAAAACAATAGAGCTTATTTTTATAGAAAATTTTTAGCATTTTGTGATGGCAAAAATGATGCCATTGATATAGTGGATAAAATGGGCGATGGTATGAAACTAAATGAGTTTAAGTATATTATTGAAGCTTTGGTTGAAAATGATTTGATAAGAACTGTTAATTGATAATACAAGGATTTAAATGATAAAAAATGTTTGTGATTTCTTAGATAACACATCTAGTCTTTATCCGGATAAAATAGCTTTTGTTCAAGATGATAGAAATATAAGCTACTTGGAGTTTAATATATCAAGCAAAAAAGTAGCTAGTAAGATATTAGAATATGGTGTAAGCAGAAAGCCTGTATTGATCATGCTACCAAAATCAATAGAGTGCTTGGTGTCTTTTTTAGGTGTTGCAAGAAGTGGAAACTTTTATACACTTATAGATGAAAATACACCTAAAGAAAGAATACTTAAAATAGTAGATACATTAAAACCTAGTCTTTTGATAACGAGTAAAGAAAACAAGCTGGATTTTTTAGATTTGCCGACTATATTTTGTGAAGATTTTAAAAGCTTTAGTATAGATGAAAATAAATTAAAAATAGCAAAAGAAAATCAAATAGATACTGACTTACTTTATGTGTTTTTTACATCTGGTTCTACTGGCACACCAAAGGGTGTTAGTATAATGCACAAAAGTGTTATAGACTACACATCTTGGGTGTGCGAAACATTTGATATAACAAAAGATGAAGTGTTGGTCAATCAAGCACCTTTTTATTTTGATAATTCTATACTTGATATATTTAGCACCATTAAGACCGGAGCTACTTTACATATAGTTCCAAATAGTCTTTTTTCTTTTCCAATAAAAATAATAGAGTATATAAAAAAACATAAGGTCTCTTTTATATTTTGGGTTCCATCTGTATTAATCTATTTTGCAAATACCAATGCTTTTCAAGATGTGTATTTACCATATTTAAAAAAAGTTTTATTTTGTGGCGAACCAATGCCAAACAAGCAGCTTAATATATTAAGAAAGTGCTTAAAAGATACAATTTTTGCAAATTTATATGGTCCTACAGAGATAACCGATGTATGTTCTTATTATATATGCGATAGAGATTTCAAAGATGATGAGATACTTCCTATAGGCAGAGCTTGTAAAAATATGCAGCTTTTGGTATTTGATGATGATATGAGTTTGATTGATAATAACAATACACAGTCAAAAGGTAAGCTTTATGTAAGAGGCACAGGGCTTAGTGTTGGGTATTACGGCGATAAAGAAAAGACAAACAAGGCTTTTATACAAAATCCTTTGCATGATAATTATGAAGATAAAATTTACAAAACCGGCGATATAGTAAAGTATAATGAGCATGGAGAGCTTTTATGTCTTGGAAGATCTGACGGACAAATAAAAGTTTTAGGTCATAGGGTTGAACTTGGTGAGATAGAAAGCATTATAAACTCACATAAGGATATATTAAATTGTGCTTGTGTATTTTTAGATGACAAGATACATTGTTTTTATGAGTCAAAAGAAAAGATAGATATCAAAATTTTTTTAAAAGATAAGTTGCCATCTTATATGATTCCAAGAAAATATATAAAATTAGATGGTTTTAGGTATAATCAAAATGGCAAGATAGATAGACAACTCCTAGGAGTATGATAAAGATGAATGCTTGGGTTTAGTGCTTTATTCTAAAGTATAAAGCATTTTTCATCTTCTTTTAAGATTTCTAAAAACATATCTAAATTTTTCTTAGCATCTATTACACATATTACAGATCCGGCAAAATCTTTGATTTTTGATATCTTATATTCCCTTAGCATCGTTGCTCTTTTTTGTGTATCAGTTATAGGATTTATATCTAAATCTCTAACAAAATAATCTATACTCTTTTGCTTTTGCTTGCCATTCTCATCTACAATAATTCCACTAAATGTCTTAAAATATCTATAGCTTACTCCAGCTTTTTGTTCCACATACATATGAAAAGAATGCCCGCTTTCTTTTAGTCCAAACATAACAACCTTTCCATTTTTTTTAGCTAAAATATCATAAGGACTATTTTCTCCAAAACAATTATCAATTTCTACTAAAAACTCATCCGCTCTTTTTCCATATACTGCAAAAGAAAATATAGGATCGTTTGTTCTTTTAACTCCATTCATTTTTCTAAAAAACTCACCAAGCACCCCTACTGTGCTTTTTGAGTTTATTTTATCATATACCTGATTTTTACAAAAACTATATGTAAAGGTTGGCATAAGAACAGTTCCATCTTCTCCAACTGCTTTGATAAAAGTATTGCAAATACTTAAAAGTAAATCATCTGGTTTGGCAAGAGGTTTTCCAAATTTAAATATGCTACTATGTATACATATGATATCACCATTTTTTATACCAAGTTCACTTAAGCACTGAGATAAGTCTTCATTGGAAAAAGTTTTTCCATTAAAAGCAAATAATTCTTTCATTTAATTCTCGTTTTTTATTTTTATTAATGTTAGCAAATGTTAGCAAAAAATCAATAAATTATCACTTTTGTGACTTATTATTTTATATATAAATTTAAATAACTTGTGGTAATATATTATTATTTTAACATTAAGGATTTTAAGTGATCTATATAAGCGATAATGATGTTAAAAATATTATACAAGATAATATAGATTTAGTTGTAGAAGTAATGAAAGAATGTTTTATTGCTATTAGCAACAAAGACTACAGTTTAAGTGGTAGGTTTGGTTCATCACATGGCGCAAGAATATCTTATAAAAAACAAGATAAAGAAAGAATGTTTATAGCGATGCCAGGCTATCTTGGCGGTTCTTTTAATATTACTGGTATGAAATGGCATGGACCTATGCTAAAGTTAGTAGATTCAAATAAAGAATCAAATTATTTATTAGTTCTTAATGATTCATATAGTGGAATTCCTTTGGCTATTATGGATGCAAATTTAATAACACAATACAGAACAGCAGCTGTTAGCCTGTTGGCTGCAATGTTTTTAGCACAAAAAGAAGCAAAAAGTTTAGCCATAATAGGACCTGGTGTAATAAATACTTTAATAACTACTGGAATTTTAAATCATTTCAAGGGTATAAAAGATATTTTTGTAAAGGGAAGAGGTAAAAAAAGCATAGATGTTTTTGTACAAAATATTCAAGATAAATATAAAGATGTAAAAATACATATAGTTAGCAAAGTTGAAGATGCTGTAAAAGATGCTGATATAGTAAGCATAAATACTTTGTTATCTTTTGATAAAATATCTGATATGCCTTTTGTGAAAAAAGATTGGATGAAACCAAAATCATTATTTTTATGCTCTGCTTTTGCCCATTTTCCAGATAGTGTTTTAGTAAATGGTTCAAACAAAGTTTGTGATCTTTTTGCAATGTATGAAAGTTATGAAAATGAGCTAGGGTTTCCTGCATATAAGTATGCTGGTTTTATAGGAAATAAATTTGCTGATTTATATTTGGAAGGAAAAATAAAAAAGTCTGATATTTTTGATATTGGAGAAATAATTACTAAAAAAAATCATACAAAAGACAATGATTTGCCAACTATATTTTCAAGTAGTGGATTATCTTTAGAGGATTTAGCCTTGGGTTTTAACGTATATCAAAAAGCAAAAGAATTAAAAATAGGACACAAGATATTTTAGAGGCATTTATTTTATATATTTAATTAATATAAAATAAGGAGGTGGTATTGGAAAAACTTTATGAGATTTTAAAAAACATAAACGATGAGATTGATTATGAAGCTGAAGAAAAATTAATTGATGATGCTCTTTTTTCATCATTTGAGATCTTGGAAAGCATAACCGCATTTGAAGAAGAATTCGACATAACAATACCGATAGAATATGTAGTAGAGGAAAATTTTCAATCAGCAAAAGCAATGCATAAAATGATTAATAAATTGCAGCATACCACATCCAACTGTTTAATAATACAATAGTGAATTTTAAATAACATTAATTTATTTATTAATTGATTCTTGAGAACTTGTTTTAGAATTTATAATCTTTTGTAGCGATAAAGAGACTATTGATATACGTGGATAAAATAGCCTATGGTGTAAAACCAACGAGCTTAAGAAAGAGCATCGAAGCTTTGGTTTGGAAATGATTTTTAAAGAGATAAGCTACAAATGTATATGTTTTTTAATATAATTAAAAAACATCATTAAACATAATGGCTAAACTAGCCATTATGTATTATTTTGTTAGTATAACAATAAAGCTTTCATCTAAAATAGTATCATTTTGACGAGATATTGTTATTTTGTTGATTTCTATATTTTTAAAAGCTTTGGAATATATCCTAAAAACTTCTTCTTTGTCAAAGTTATGGCATTTCATGCCATTTTCTTTATAGCCTTGTCTAGAACTATCTTTTTCATCTACTATAACATCATATTTTCCATTTTGTATTGCATTTATATGTCTATAGTCGTTTGTGCTTCTTAGAATCAAGAAAGCTTTTCCGCCTTCTTTTAAAACTCTATATATTTCATGCGCATTTTGTTCCAATTCATCTTTTGTTGCATAAAATAATGCATTAGAAGATATTAGGGCATCAAATGTATTATTATCATAAGGTAAATTTGCTATGGTTTTGATAACCTTTAAATCGGCTTTTAAATTTAATGAGTTTATTAGATTGCTTGTGTATTCTATGGCACCTTCTGCTACATCGCAAGCATAAGTTTTAAAATCATTCTCCGATAAAAACCTTACATGTCTTCCGGCACCACAACAAAGATCCAAAACACTTGCTTTTTCTGTTAAATTTCTAAAACAAAATGCCACAAATTCTGTATCCGGATATCTTGTGTTGTCTTTTTTGTTTTTAAATGTGTCTGACCAAAAATCTTTGTTTGATTGCATATTTATTCCTTTTTTTATAAATTTAAATTATCATATTATATCTTATCTATCGTAAAGTATAAATTTAATAGTTATAATTTAAGATTAAAATACAACTCATCTAGTTTAAGTGTTGATAATGCAAGATCTAAATCTTTTTTTGCATCTATAGAGCATATGATAGAACCAGCAAAATTTTCAACTTTTAGTATATTATGATCTTCAAGTATTTTTAATCTTTTATTGGAATCCAATATAGGATTTATATCTAGGTTTCTAACATAGTATTTAATGGTTTTTTCTTTAGACTTTCCATGTTCATCTATGATAGTTCCACTAAATTCTTTAAAATATCTATAACTTACATTTGCTTGTTGCTCTGTGTAGATGTAAAATGTATATCCATCTTCTTTAAGCCCAAACATAACAACCTTTCCATTTTTTTTAGCTAAAATATCATAAGGGCTATTTTCACCAAAACAATTATCTGTTTCTGCTAAAAACTCATCTGCTCTTTTTCCATATACTGCAAAAGAAAATATAGGATCGTTTGTTCTTTTAACTCCATCCATTTTTCTAAAAAACTCACCCAATACCCCAACCCTGCTTTTCGAATTTATCTTGTCATATATCTCATTTTTACAAAAACTATATGTGAAAGTTGGCATTAAAACTGTTCCTTTTTCTCCAACAGCATCTAAAAATACATTACAAATACTATATAGTAGTTCATCCGGCTTTAAAAGAGGTTTTCCAAATTCAAATATTCTACTATGTATGCATATACAATCACCATCTTTTATACCTAATCTTTTTAGGTATAAAAGCAAATCCTTATCTGTAAATTTTTTATCATCAAAACTAAATAACTCTTTCATGTTTTATTCTTTTAATTTTTTTTATATTATATTATATTATATTTCAGATGTATTGAATAATAATTTTTTTAAAAAGTATATATAAATAAAATTTTAGTATAATATATTAAATTAATAAAATATTATCTTTTAGGCCAAATTATGAAAAAAATTAGAGATTTGCTACAAGAAATAAACGATGAGATTGATTATGATAAAGAAGAAAAACTGATAGACGATGGTCTTTTTTCATCTTTTGATATAATAGAATGCATTGCTTTGATTGAGAAAAATTTTAGCATAAAAATTCCAGCTAGTTATATAAAACAAGATAATTTTCAGTCAGAAAAAAATATTAGTAAAATGGTTAAAAAAATACAAACATTAAATTAAAATATATGATATCTATTATGCTCTAGTATTATATTAAAATTAAGCATCGTCAACAAGTTCCAGATTTTTAGATCAACCGCACATAATAAACTCACTAATTTCTTGGCTTTTGGTGTGCTATTTTTTAAGTGTTGCAACTCTTGCGGTCTATAAAAGACTAATTCATAATCCAAGATTTACCTTAATGAATTTTTATATAAAATACGTGATTTTTTGTAAATATTCAATAATAACCCATCGTGTTTAGTTATAGTATGTGCTATTGTATATTTTATCAAATCATCAAAAAATTCTGTTTTAATGGAAAACATTTTTTATTTTATATCTTTGATTTTATATTTTCTATCATTTTATGTATGTTTTGAGCAGAACTAAAATTATCATGATTTATATATTCTGGTGGAATTTCTATATTAAACTCTTCTTCAATTTCAGTAATGCATTGTAAGATATCAAATGATGAAAATAGTCCACGCTCTACCATGTTGATTTCTTTTTCGTAATCAATTGTGTTGTTTATCTTTTTTAAAATATTTATTATTTCTTTCATATTTTACCTTTGTCATCATTGTGTATTTTTTTATTTAATTTTGCTCTATCTATCTTGCCATTTTTATTTATAGGAAGTTTGTCCTCTTTGTAGATAATATTTGGCAGCATAAATATAGGAAGTCTTTGCTTTAGTGTATTTAAAATCTCATTTTTATCGGCATTTCCTTCAAAAAACAAGGCTAATTTCTCTTTTTCCCATACTGCGCAAGCCCTTTCTATATCAAGTCCTAAATTTAAAACCTCAGTTTCTATCTCTATTAGCTCTATCCTATGTCCTAATCTTTTTATCTGAAAATCAGCTCTACCTTTGTAGTGCAAGTCACCTTGCTCATCTAAAAAACCTAAATCACCAGTTTTATACACTCTCTCATTGTAGCTTAAATTCATAGGATTTTGTATAAAGGCGTCTTCTTTTATAAAATTTAAATACCCAATAGCTAAGCAACGACCAGATACGCAAATTTCGCCTATTTTATTTGGCTCGTTTATGATTTTTTCATCCTGCATTAAAAATACTTTTCTATTTTCAAAGGCCTTGCCTATGGCGACATTATCCTTATCAAAGTCTTCATCTTTTAGTATATGATAGGTGCAGTTGCAAGTAATCTCTGTTGGTCCATAAGCATTTATAAATGTGCAGTCTGGTAAATAATATTTTATTCTATTTAAATGCATTTTTGGCATTATTTCGCCACTATAAATTATCTTTTTTATATCTAACTTTTTATAGCTCAAAGCTCGCATAGTTGATAAAAATACTAAAGCACTAACGGCCCATATTAGAGTATTTACTTTTGAATTATGTAAATAATCCATCAAAGATATAGGGTTCGTAAAGTATTTTTTAGGTATCAATAGCACGGTTGCACCCAAATATAGCCCAGAATATATGTCTTTCACGCTTAAATCAAAATCAAATGGAGCTTGGTTTGCAAGTATATCTTCGCTTGAGATTTTTAATGTTTTAGTGAAAATCGGTATAAAATCAAGCACATTAGAATGGCTTATAAGCACTCCTTTTGGTTCTCCAGTACTTCCGCTTGTAAAATTACAGTATAAAGGTTTTAAATCTGTATGCGATTCTCTTGTAGCTTTTAATTTTTTATTGTTAATATTTGTATTTAATATAATATCGGCTTTTACAACCATATTAGTACCAAAAATTTCAATAGCTTTGTTATAATTATCATTATCGCATACTACTATAGAAGCATTTAGTGCATTTGCTATTTTTAATGCTCTTTGTTTTGGTAGCGATGTGTCTATAATGCTATAAAATCCACCAGCATAAACGCTACCAAACATTATAGCTAGGCATTTTATTGATTTTTCCATATATATAACTACTGGTTTTGCTTCAAGATAACTCCCGACCCTTTTTGATAGCTCTGTTAAATTTTTAAATGTAATTTCTTCGTGTATATCTTTGAAAGCTATCTTGTTTGGATTTTCGTTTGCCTGTTTTTCTAGCCAGTATAGTACATTATTTTCCAAAGATTTTATCCTTAATGTTTATGTTATGCGCAAGAATTATATTTTTTTATTTTGTCAATGTTATCAATAATTGATCATCTAAAAATGTATCGTTTTCGTGACTTAAAGAAAATCTGTCTATTTGTATATTTTTAAATGTCTTGGAAAATATCCTCAAGGCTTCTTCTTTGTCAAAATAATAACACTTTAATCCATTTTCTTTGTATGCTTGTTTTTTGTTATCTTGCTCGTTTATTATTATTTCATATTTACTATTTTTTATGCTATTTTTATATCTATAATCTTGTATGCTTCTTACTTTTATATATGCCTTAGCACCATTTTTTAAAATTCTATAAAATTCATAGGCTGATTTTTCTATCTCTTCTTTTGTTGCATAGTATAATGCACCATAACAAACTATGCCATCAAAAAAGTTATCATTATATGGTAAATCATCGCCAGCCTTGATAAATTGCACATCCGCTTTTAAATTTGATTCTTGTAATAGATTTTTAGTATGTTCAACACCGCTTGTGGTTACGTCACAAGCATAAGTATTAAATCCATTTTCGGCTAAAAACTTAGTATGTCTTCCTCCGCCACAATAAAGATCTAATACATTTCCATTTTTTGGAAAATTTATAAAGACAAAGCTTACTAACTCTGATTCTGGGTATCTTGCATGACGTTTTTTATCTTGTAAAAAATCATTCCAATGCGATATATTTGACATATTAGATCTCCCAGCTTTTAATTAATTTAGTATTATAAACAACATGATATTAATTAGGCATTAAATCTAAAAGTTGTTTTATTGCGATTTAAAGATGATATTTGTGATTTGATAAAAAAATACATGAGAAAAGAGTTTCATTGTATGTTTTTTGTAAATTATAATGTCTGTGTTGAAAAAATATGTATAAATTTTGAAAAATAGTGGTGGGTTCACCAGGACTCGAACCTGGGACCATCCGGTTATGAGCCGGATGCTCTAACCAACTGAGCTATGAACCCACATAAGTTAAGTTAAAGAAGTTGGAATTATACAAAAAATAACCTTATACAAAAATAAATTTTTTAGATAATTCAATTATTATTTTTCATAAGGTGTAGTTATATATCCTTGTTTGCTAAGAGCTCTCATTCCGCCTTCAAAGATAGTTATATTCAAATCAGGCGTATCTATGAGGTCAGCAACAAAAGCACTTCTTCTTCCACTTCTACAAATAATAGCAAATGGTTTTGTTATATCTACTTTATCGTTGATTTCGCTCCAAAGTTTTCTTTTGTCTTTACTAAACTCAATAATCTTTGCACCTTTTATTATCCCTGTTTCTCTTATTTCTATCGGCACTCTCATATCTATGATTTGATCAAATTTTTCTACATTTGCAGGGGTTGCTGGGATAGATGCAACTTGTGAAAACAGGTCTAGCACACAAAATGCTAATATGGATATCTTTTTCATTTTAATCCTTGTAAGGAACAGTTTTATAACCTTCGCTCATAATTTTCATCATTCCGCCCTCTAAATTTATAACTTTAATATCATGAGAATCTATCATGTGAGTAGCCATCATGCTTCTGTGTCCGCTTCTGCATATCAAAGCAAATGGCTTTTTTATGTCTATGCTTGATTTTAAGCTGTTGATGAACTCATTTTTGTTATTGATAAGAGTTATAGTTTTAGCTCCTTTGATTATTCCTGTTTCGCGCCATTCTGCAGGAGTTCTTATGTCTACTATTTGATCTATTTTTGATATATTATCAATATTAGCTGGCATGCTTACAATCTCTCCAAAAAGAGTGGCACAACACGCAAAAGGAAGTAGCGACTTATTCATAAATTTTTTATCCTTATATTTTTTATATTGAGCATAATATATAATAAAAAACTAAATAAAAACACAATTTTTTATTATAATATTTATACATAAAAAAAATAAAAAAATAAAAATATATTTAAAAGTACGTAATGCATAATATTAATAGCCATCGCATACAATTGAAAGATAATTAAAATTTAGTAAAATTGTAAAAATAAAAATAAATATTTTAGATTTGGTTGGTGTTTATGATAAGAAGATGTGAATGGTGCGAAAAAGATGAGATTTATAGAAACTACCACGATAATGAATGGGGAGAAATATTTGATGATGATAGGAAATTTTTTGAGTTTTTGGTCCTTGAGATAATGCAAGCCGGACTTTCTTGGCATACTGTGCTTAAAAAAAGAGAAGATATGAGAGTTGCTTTTGATGAGTTTGATCCAAATAAAATAGCTCTTTATGATGATAAAAAGATAGATGTTTTATTGCAAAATAGTGCCATTATCAAAAATAGACTAAAAATTTCATCTTTGTCTATAAATGCAAAAGCCTTTTTAAAAATATGCGATGAGTTTGGTTCGTTTTATAATTATATATGGAAATTTACAGATTTCAAGCAGATAAAAAACAGATACGATGATATAAAACAGATACCAGCCAAAACAAATTTAAGCGATGTTGTTTCAAAGGATTTGAAAAAGCGGGGATTTAAATTTGTGGGAAGTATAGGGATATACTCTTTCTTGCAAGCTTGCGGGGTTGTTAGCGATCATTTATCGTATTGTTTTAAATTTAAGGAAAATTAGCTAAAATTTTGTATAAAACTTAAAAAAGGCTAAATTTGAAAAAGGTTCATTTTATAGGCATTGGCGGTATTGGTATTAGTGCCATTGCTAGATTTTTAAATGAAAAAGGTTATAAAATAAGTGGTAGCGATATCGCAGATAGCAAAACCACAAAAGAGCTTAAAGATGAAGGCATTGAGGTCTTAGTACCACACTGCAAAGAGGCTATAAAAGATCAGGATTTTGTAGTGTATTCAGCTGCTATAAAAGATGATAATATAGAGCTAGTAACAGCAAGACAAAAGGGCATAAACTGCTTATCAAGAAAAGAAGCTTTGCCTTATGTGCTGGATGATAAAAAGGTATTTGCGATAGCTGGGGCACACGGAAAAAGCACTACAACAGCTATGCTTGCTAGCTTAATAGAAGGCTCCGCGATAATAGGAGCAGTTTCTAAACAATTTGGTTCAAATATGCGATATGCACAAAGTGAAAATATAGTCTTTGAAGCAGATGAGAGTGATTCTAGCTTTTTAAACTCAAATCCATACTTAGCCATAGTTACAAATGCTGAGCCTGAGCATATGGAGCATTATAACTATGACTTAGAAAAATTTTATGCTGCTTATCGTGGTTTTTTAGAAAGAGCAAAAGTTAGGGTTATAAATGCCGAAGATGATTTTTTAAAAACACTTGATATGGAAGCCATAAAGCTTTATCCAAGCAAGGATATAACCCAAATGAGTATGGTTGTAAGAGATTTTAAACCATATACAAGTTTTTTGCTTAAAGATTTGGGTAAGTTTGAAGTGTTTGGAATGGGCGAGCATATAGCTATCGATGCTTCGCTTGCTATTTTGGCGGCTATGCACGACAGACCGCTTAAAGAAATAAGAGAAAATTTACTAAATTTTTGTGGTATCAAAAAGAGATTTGATATATTATATGCCGATAAAAAATATGTTCTTATAGATGATTATGGACATCACCCAACAGAGATAAAAGCCACTTTAAGCTCGGTGTTTGAGTATGCGAAATTGCTTGGTATTACTCGTGTAACTGCTATATTTCAGCCACATAGGTATTCAAGACTAAAGGCAAATTTACAAGGCTTTTCAGAGTGCTTTGAGGGTGTTAGCGGACTTGTTATACTTCCTGTTTATGCAGCTGGTGAAGCCGAGGAGCATATAGAGATAAAAGAGAGCTTTAAACAATATAACCCGATATTTGCAGGTGAGATAAAAAGGGTTGATGATGGCATTGAGTTTGATGATGAGTTTGGTGTAAAACATCGTTTAAATGATGGTATAGTTGTTGGATTTGGTGCTGGGGATATAAGTATTCAACTAAGGGGAAATAAATAGTGCAAGAAATTTTAGACCTAGAAACAAAACAAGAAAACGAGATTTTAAAAATCATAAAAAACGAAACAATAGATGAAGCTATTATCCAAAAGCTTATAAACACGGGTAAAAAAGATATACTAATACACCTTGCTAGACATCAAAAACTAACACAAGAGCATATATCTACAATGATAGAAAACTCGCCATATATGGGTATAAAGATGATTGTAAAAAATCAAGAGATAAGCTCTGAAAATAAAGAGTTGATACTAAAAAAGATGAATAAAATGCCAAAATTATACGAAGAACTTTTGCAAGAGGCAAAGGAATTAAAATGGTAAGAATTTTATTTTTGGTAGTTGCTTTTGTGATTTTTCTTATGGCTATTTGGGCTATAAAAGATGAACAACTTAATAAAAAATTTAAAGCTTTTATTGTTTTTATCGTGCTACTTTTTATAGGGTTTGCATATTTTTATGAGAGCAAGGTTGATGATAGAAGTGAGAAAAATATAAGTATTTTAAATAAATTTAGACAGGGTAAAACTATAATTTGTCGCGATCAAAATGTTAGCAAAGATAAATTTAACTATGAGTTTGGAACCTCTTCCTTTATGCCAAAGCGAGAATTCACAGAGCTTTCAGGGGTTATAATAACTATTTCAGAGTGTGAATATGAAAAATAATTTAGATGAGATTTTTTCAAAGCTTGATTTGAATGAGTATTTGGAGCATTTAAACTCTTTTTTATCAAGAGAGAAGACACTTTTTATAAGCGGAGATAGAAATATACACTATGAAAATATTTTAGAGCTTTGCAAATATGATTTTGATTCGCCGCAAAAGATACAAAATTTAGATGATGCTCTTGCTAGACTCGGAAAACAAGGCATTTTACATATAACAGAAATAGGCGAATTTTCTAAAATTTTAAACTATTTTTTGTATTTAAAAGGTTTGAAATTTGAAAATAGACTTGGCGAATGGATAGCAAAAATTGATATATTTCCAACAATGCTTGAACTTGCAAAAAGCTTTGATAAAAAAGGCGAGTTAAAAGATAGCATTGATGAGAGATTTTTGCAGATAAAAGAGAGTATAGGCATAAAGAAAAAGCAGATAGATGCCGAGCTTAGAAGGCTTATTTATACAAAAAGTTTAAGTCCTTATCTTGTAGATACTCAGGTGCATTTTATAAACGATAGTGAAACTCTTTTGGTTAGGGGTGGATTTAATCACTTTTTAAAAGGTGTCGTTATAGCAAGAAGTTCTGGCGGGTATTTTTATGTTATGCCAAGTAGCATTGAAAATCTAAAAAAAGAGCAAAGCGAACTTATCAGCAAAAAAGAAGAGATAGTTTTTGAATATGCAAAACAATTTAGTGCTTTGATGAATAAAGCCTTACCGTTTTTGAAATTTATAAACAATGCTTTTGATATTTTTGATGCTTATCAGGCTAGGGTTTTGATGGCTAAGACTTATGATTTTGACTTTGTTTTACCTGATAATAGCAATGATATAAGGCTTAAAGATTTCGCTCATCCGGCACTAAAAAATCCAAAAAGTATAAGTGTGGATTTTTCTAAAAAGGTTCTTTTAATAACCGGTGTAAATGCCGGTGGAAAATCAATGCTTTTAAAGTCTATAATAACATCTTGTTTGTTAGCAAAATACCTAATGCCTATGAGAATAAATCCAAATGAGTCAAAGATAGGCTCTTTTAAAGAATTTGATGCAATCATAGAAGATCCACAAAATGTAAAAAATGATATTTCAACATTTGCTGGAAGAATGGTAAATTTTTCAAAACTTTTTTCAAAAAAATCTTTGGTTATAGGTGTTGATGAGATAGAACTTGGAACTGACTTTGAAGAGGCTGCAAGTCTGTATAGTGTGATTATACAAAAGCTTATTTCACAAGATATAAAGATGGTTATCACAACACATCACAAACGTCTTGCAATGCTTTTGTCAAAAAATGAAAATGTAGAGCTTGTAGCTGCACTTTATGATGAAGTTTTACAAAGACCAAAATTTGAGTTTTTAAAAGGAACTATAGGTAAGTCTTATGCTTTTGAAACGGCTTTGAGATACGGCATACCTTCAAATTTGGTAAGTGAGTCAAAAAAGGCTTATGGCGAAGATAAAGAAAATCTAAATGAGATTATTACAAAGACATTAAATCTACAAAGCGAGCTAAAAACCAAGCTTGATGAGACAAATAAAAAAGAGCAAAAACTAGATAACTTGCTTGCTAATTTAAAAGAGCAAAAAGAAAAAGATGAGCTAAAAATTTCACAAACCATAAGCAAATTAGAACACGAATACATGATGGCTATAAACAAGGCAAAAGAGTCAATAGATCTAAAAGACATAAAAGAAAAACATAGAGTTATAAATGCCGCTCATGAGATGAAAAAATATATACAAAAGCCACAAAATCAAAAACCAAAAGAGCTAAAAGTAGGCGACAATATAAAATACAATAAAATAAAAGGTGTGATTATATCTATCACTAAAAGCGATGCTATGATACAAAGCGATGGAATCAAGCTTCGTGTGCCTCTTAGTTTTTTATCAAAAAATGAAAATGCACAACAACCACAAACAACAAAATCCCAAGTAAAAGTTAAGGTTCAAAAACCAAAAACAGCAAATGTTGTTTTGGATTTGCACGGTTTAAGAGCTGATGAGGCGATAGAAAAACTTGATAGGTTTATAAGCGATAGTCTTATTATGGGATTTGATGAAGTTAGTGTTTATCATGGTATTGGAACTGGAAAATTGGCTTTTGCTGTTAAGGAATTTTTAAAATCTCATCCTAGTGTTAGGGAATTTTTTGATGCTCCACCAAATCAAGGTGGATTTGGTGCAAAAATAGTCCGGTTTTAGGTCTAAAATTTTTAAAAAAGCAAAAATAGTGGTATAATTTTGCGACTGGTAAAAAGGAATTTGATGGTGCAATCTGGGAAAAATAAAAAAACTGCTACAGTAATTATTTGCTTAAATCTAATCTTATTTACACTTTTGGTTGTTGATATATCAATTTTTTATTACAAATACTCTAATTCTATTACTTATAATAAGGTTGATTATCAAAAAAATTCACAATTTTTATTAGATAAATATTCTGATGAGTTTGAAGCACTAAACAAAGACAAAGATAAATTTCAAAGTTTTTTAGACTCTAATTTAATTGGCGATATTTATTTGCTAAAAACCGATATTGAAAGTAATCTGAATTTATTAGCTTCGAGCAATCATGGTGATGAAAAAAGATTAAAGCGAGATTGTGGGGAAATTTTTAATCATAATTTTAAAAAAATATTTTACTCAAAACAGGTTTTGCCTGAAAATAAAATTAATATTTGTCTCTTTGAAAAAAAACATGATTATATAATGGGTCTTAGTGTTTCTTTTTATCATACCGTATCTGATAGCCATGACAGTGAGTTTAAGCAATGGGTGTTAAAAAATGTTGCTCCGTATTTTATTCTTACTGGTGTTATAACTATTTTTCTAATTCTTGCTGCTTTGTGGTCTATAAATAGATATTATGATTTAAGAGCCGAGTATATAAAAGATAAGTTGAAATTAAAAAATGAGCTTAAGGAGATAAAAAAACAGCTTTATATCGATCCTTTGACCAACTTATCAAATAAAACCACGCTAATGAATAATCTGAAAAAACTTGATAAACCAAAAGTTATTATTTTGGATATAGATGATTTTGGTGTAATGAATGATTATTATGGTAAAGATATTTGTGATGCGATATTGGTATATATAGCTGGTTTGATAAGTGATTTTGCAACCACAAATAAGATGAAAGCTTATTGTTTGGGTGCTGATAGATTTGCATTAGTTGAAAATGGAGAGTTTATTGTAGAAAAATATGAAGATTTGGCAAATGAACTTATAGGTAGATTTAAGGGTCGAATGACTTCAATAAAAGTTCCAAATAGTAGTGATAGTATTAGTATTGAAATACATACTACCATAGGTTTTTCCGTTGATGAGGATGATACTTTGATGAAAGCTACAACGGCTTTAAAGGTTGCTAAAAACACAGGAAAAGACTATGTTTGCTATTTTAAAGGTCTTAATAAAAAAGATGAATATAAAATACAGATAGAGCGATCTTTAATGATAAGACAAGCAATAATCGGCGATAAAGTGCTTCCTTATTATCAGCCAATTTTTGACAGAGATGGTAACATAACAAAATATGAAAGTCTTATTAGGATGATAAATAGTGATGAAATTCTCTCTCCTCATAAGTTTTTAGATATTGCAAAAAAAATAAAAAGATACACAGAGTTGCAAAAAAAGTTGTAGAAAAAGCTATTGATGAATTAAGTCAAAATTTAAATTTAGTATTATCTGTAAATTTATCTGGAAGAGATATGATTGATGGAGATGTTAGTCTTACTATCTTGAAGTTATTAGCAAATAATGATGTTGCTGATAGGCTTATTTTTGAGCTTGTAGAAGATGAGAACTTGGAAAATGTTGAGAGAATTGAGAAATTTATAGATAAAGTTAAAAAGATGGGTGTGCGTATAGCTATAGATGATTTTGGTTCAGGATATTCAAATTTTTCTTACATTTTAAAACTAAAACCAGACTTTATTAAAATCGACGGCTCTATAATAAAAAATATTGATTCAAGCAATGATTCTTATATGATTACTCGTGCTATTGTGTATTTTGCAAGAGATTTGGGTATTAAAACAGTAGCAGAGTATATACATTCAGCTGATGTTTTAGATATTTGCAAAAAGCTTGGCGTTGATGAGTTTCAGGGATTTTATCTAGGCGCTCCTGGCGAGAAAGTTGAAATGTGATAGAACTGCTGTCAACATTGTTAAAATTTAAATCAATAACACCAGATGATGACGGCGCTTTAGAATTTATAAAAAACTATATGGATGGTTTTGGGTTCAGAAGAATAGATCAAAATGGTGTTAAAAATTTACTTCTAACAAAAGAATTTAGTCCAAAAGGTGTCCATTTTGCCTTTGCGGGACATGTTGATGTTGTCCCTGCTGGAGATGGATGGGACAGTGATCCTTTTTCCCCAACTACAAAAGATGATTATATTTATGCTAGAGGCGCTCAAGATATGAAGAGCGGAGTAGCTGCATTTTTATATGCTTGTAAAAAAATAAAAAATTTTAATGGAAAAATAAGTATCATATTAACAAGTGATGAAGAGGGCGATGCTATATATGGGACTAAAGAAGTATTAAAGTATATGAAAGATGTTGATGAGCTACCAGATTTTGCTTTAGTCGCAGAGCCGACATGCAATGAAAAATTTGGAGACAGCGTTAAGATAGCAAGAAGAGGATCTATAAATGGTAGCTTTGTTATAAAAGGGTTACAAGGTCATGCTGCATATCCAAATAAATGTGTAAATCCCATACATCAACTTGCAAAAGTAATAGACAAAATCGCAGATCATGATATGGACAGTGGAAGTGAGGTTTTTGAACCAAGTAAGATTGTGATTACTGATATTCGTGGTGGAATGCAAGTTTGTAATGTAACAGCAGGTGATGTTAAAGTTATGTTTAATGTAAGAAACTCCAACTTAACAACACTTGATGACATAAAAACATATATACAAAATACACTTAGTGATTTTGATTTTGAACTGGATATAAAACAAAGCTCTAATTATTATTTTACAGATAAGGATAGTTTGATTGTAAAAAAACTATGTGAAAGCATAAATGAAGTTCTTGATATAAAACCTTTGTTAAATTCCAAAGGTGGGACAAGTGATGCTAGATATTTGTCTGAATTTGGTGTAAATGTTGTTGAGTTTGGTGTGATAAATGATAGAATTCACTCTATAAATGAAAGAGTTAAGATAACTGAGGTTAAGCAACTTTGTAGTATTTTTGAAAAGCTATTAATTAAATTTTAATTTCTTTATAATATTATAAAAAGTAAAGCTTTGATAAAATAGTAACTTATAAAAAATGATTAATAAGGTTTAAGCGATTTATGTTAAAAATTCTAAAAAAATTTAGTAGAAATGGCATATTTTCAAATATTATTTTTAGATTTTTATTCACTTATCCTCTTGTAATTATTGCAATTATTTCTCTTATTGTGTATATGTTAACATCAAATATAGATGAAGCAAAATACCAGCTTAGGGTTTTTAATTTTAAAATACAAAAAACCATAGATGATAGTTTTGATAAGATAAAAAAACAAGTTGAATTTTATGGTCAAATCATAAATTCAAATGCAGATATTTTTTATTTGGAAAATATCAAGGATTATTCTATCCATGATTATTTTAAAGCCTTATATGTTCTAGATAAAGATAAAAATATTATTTATGAAAAAAAATTTAGTCATTCTTCTCATATAAATTTTAATACTCCTTGGATTGATAGGCTTAAGAACAAAAGATATGTAATATCAAATTTTGTGTTTAATGATGATAAAGTATTGGACACTTTTTTTGTTGCATATAATATCTCGTTTGATTTTATATTGGTTGCTGAGGTAGATGTAAACTATATAAAATCTAATATAAATAAAATTATACAAAAAGAAGAAAAGTCAGCTTTTGTGATAGATTATAATGGTAATTATATAGGCGGTGTGTATGGTAGACATGGTTACACCAAGGAGGATTATCAAGATCCTCAAAATATAGATAAATTATTTGTTGATGACAAAGATGTTATTTTTCATTATTTTGATATGAGTTCCGAGCTTTCGGAATATATGAGTGACTATAATTTATTTGTTATAAGCAAAGAATTAAACAACAAAAGCATATTGATTCATCTTGTAGTAATTTTCTTTGCGTTTGTTACTTTAATTGTATATACTGTAAGCACACTTATTAATTTGAAATTTGTAAAAGATAAAATTATTTTCCCTGTTAAATCTATTTCTGATTTTTTAAAAGATAAAGAATTGGAGCAAGATTGTAACAGCGCTTTAGAAGATTTTAAATCAATAAAATTGGGCATAAAAGGATTGTACGAAAAAATTGATAACTTAAATGGAATGTTGGATGATTACAAGACAAGATTTGGTTATATATTTGAAAAAAGTCCTTTGATTTTACTTCTTTATGATGCATATAGCGGAAAAATAATTGATGCGAGTAATGCGGCTTTAAAATTTTATGGTTATTCTTACAATGAGATAACTTCTATCACCATGACTGAAATATCTAATATAAATCTTGAAAATGATTTATTTTTTAGAAAAAATTTAATTGAGGACAACGAGAGCAAAATAGCATTAAGAACAACTCATAAAACAAAAGATGGGAAAGTTTTAGATGTTGAATGTAAAGCTAGTATGATAAATTTAAAAGATTCAAGATACGTATTTTTAACAGTTGAGGATGTTGGTTATTATAAAAGAGTAGAACAAAATAGTGATATTGTGTATAAGTCTGTGTCTTTTTTTAAAAATATTATTATGATTTCAAGCAAAGACGATCCTTTTTTTATCAAATATGCCACTAACAATATTAAAAATATATTAGATATAGATTATAGTAATATTCTTTTAAAAGGTCTTGATATTAGAGATATTATTTTTGAATCTGATAGGGTGTCTTTTGCAAATGAGATTAAGCTTAATAAGCGGTTGTTTTTAAATATACATGCGGCGAAAGATAAAATAAGCTCAATTTATAAAGTCATAAAAAATAAAAATGAGATTATTCCTTTTAAAATAGAAACTAAGTTCTTGAAAGATACAGATGGTAAATTTAAAGGAGCCGTTTATTCTATCAGTGATTGCTTGGAACAGCAAACTATGAAAGAAAAGTATGAAAAGGAAATTAATCAATGCAAAAATATCATATTAGCTTCAGATGTTGCTACTTGGGACTATAATTCAAAATTAAAAACCATTAGGATTAATAGTAAGTTTGCATCATTATTAGGGTTTGACAATCAAGATAGCATGTCTTTTAATGAAGACAAAATGAGACATTTGATTGTTGATGAATTTGAATCATTTGACATTTTCTTTTCTTCCATAAAATCTGAAAACAACACATTTAAGACAGACATTAAACTCTACACTATCAATAAAGATATTATATGGTTGAGCTTAAGTGGTAGGGTTTTGGAATTTTGTAAAAATGAAAAACCTATTTTTATCAGCGGAGTGGTTGAAAATATTACAGACAAAAAGTTATCCTTTATATATCAAGATTTGGTTGCAAAGTTGTTTTCTTATTCACAAGATGGAATATTAATTCTTGATTTAGAGTGGAATATCACAGATGCAAATGATACTTTTTTATTGCTGAGTGGTTATTTAAAAGAAGAAACTTTGGGTTCAAATATTAGTTTACTTAAATCAAAATTTAATGATAGTGAGACATACGATAAAATTATATCTGATGTTGAAAAAAATGGTCAATGGTATGGCAAAATGTGGTTTAAATATAAAAATAGTGAAGATTGTTTGCATTTTGTAAATATAACATCGGTAGATGATGCTGATAATAACTTTTCTTGCTATGCTGTCATAATATCAAGTGTTGGCGAAATTAAAAATAATCAAGACTATTTAGAACATATTGCATATCACGATCCTTTAACAAAACTGCCTAATAGATTTTTATTTTCACAAAAGCTCGAAGAGCTAATTAGAACTACAAAAAACAACAAAGAAGTTGCTATTGCTTATCTTGATTTGGATGGTTTTAAAGAGATTAATGATACCTATGGGCATAAAGTTGGAGATAAGTTTTTGATTGAAATTTCATCTCGTATCGATTCTATTTTTTACGAAAAAGATATGTTTGCAAGAATTGGCGGGGATGAGTTTGTTGCCATCATACTTTATGAAAAATTTGGAGAAGTTTATGAATTTGTTGAAAACATACTCCGTATTGCTAGAGAAGAGGTTTGTCATGAAGGTGTTAAATTAAAGATTAGTGCTAGTATAGGTGTAAGTATGCGTAGTATTGAAAATAGAGTTACACCAGAAAATCTTTTAGAACAAGCAGATTGGGCTATGTATCAAGCAAAACTTAGTGGTAAAAATCGCTATTATGTGTTTGATATTACCAAAGATAGGCATTTTAAAAATCAGTATGAGGATAATAATAAAATTTTAACAGCTTTATCTAATGATGAATTTTTTATGCAATATCAGCCAGAAATTGATATAAGAACGAATAAGATTATTAGCTATGAAGCTTTGATAAGATGGAAAAGAAATGGAGAAATGGTTTATCCTAATGATTTCTTTCCGTTGATTAAAAAACAAAAAGTTATAGATGATTTGTCATTTTTCTCATTAAGTAGTTCTTTGAAGGCGCAAAGTGAGTGGAGTGCAAAAGGTGTTGAAGCAGGCGTATGTGTAAATTTAAGTATAGAACAACTTTGCAAGCCTTTGTTTTTTGAGAAATTTAAAAATCTAATAAGTCAAGACAAAAAGTTAAACCCTAGCGCATTACAGATAGAAATAATTGATGCTAATTCAACTCCAAGTTTGGAGTATGCTAGTAAATTTTTACATAAATATAAAAGATTTGGTGTTAAGTTTGTATTGGACGATTTTGCATCAAAATCAAGTTCTTTTGATGCTTTAGAGCTTTTGCCTATAGATAAGATAAAGATAGATAAAAATATATGTACATATATGTTTTTTAATAAAAAAGCATTTATAACAGTTAGAATGCTTAAGAATTTATCCGATATTTTTGATAAACATGCAACCATAAAAAACCTACAAAATATAAGCACTCTTAAAGTGTTGATTGGTCTTGGTTTTTATACCTTTCAGGGTAATTTCTTTCAACAACCAATAAGCATTGAAGAGGTAATTGATTATAAATTTAAAGGAATAGATGGGCTGGATCTTAATAATCATATAAATGATAATAAATTTAATGAATTAAAAGATTGTATAATGCTAAAAGAGTATGCTCAGAGTATAATAAATTATCTTGTTAATAAAGATTTCAATAGTGATGAAGATAGTTTTGAAGGTATTAGACAAGAGATATTAACAAAGCTTAATACGCAAGATAATTCTTATAAAAATATAAGTAGTATAATTGTAGAAAGTTTAAATACATCAGATAAAGAGGAGTCTTTGCATTTGGCTAGATTAGCAAATATAGAGTGTATGAAAATTTTAGATATTGGTCAAAAATAATTCACTTTTGGTTTTTATAAAATTTATAGTAGAGTTGTTGTATAAAATAATTTTTAATAAAAAATAATTGAAAGGTAAAAAATGAGAAAAGCTGATATAGTAGTTGGCGTGCAATGGGGGGATGAAGGTAAAGGAAAGATAGTAGATATGCTATCTCAAAATTATGATATGGTTTGTCGTTCTCAAGGTGGTCATAATGCTGGCCATACAATATGGGTAGATGGTGTAAGGTATGCGCTTCATCTAATGCCAAGTGGTATTTTGCATGAGAACATAGTTAATATAATAGGCAATGGAGTTGTTGTAAATCCAGAAGTTTTGATAGCAGAAATGGCTCAATTTGAAAATATAAAAGGCAGACTTTATATAAGCGATAAGGCTCATTTGAATTTAAATCATCATAGTTTGATTGATCAAGCAAAAGAGAGATTGAAAGGCGAAAAAGCGATAGGAACAACTGGAAAAGGTATAGGGCCAACTTATGCTGATAAAATAAGCAGAACAGGACATAGAGTCGGAGAACTTTTAGAACCAGAAAGGCTTTGTGAGTCTTTGATGAGCGATTTTGAGACAAATAAGACAATTTTTGAAGCACTTGGCGTTAAAATTCCAAATGGGCAAGAGCTTTTGGCTGATCTAAAACGCTACAAGGAAGCATTAGAACCGTATATAGCAAATACTACTCAAATTGTTTGGGAAGCTATAGACAAAAATAAAAAAGTGTTATTAGAAGGTGCGCAAGGCACTCTTTTAGATATAGATCACGGAACATATCCTTATGTAACTAGCTCAAATACTATAAGTGCTGGAGCTTGTACGGGGCTTGGCCTAAATCCAAAAGAAATAGGCGATGTTGTAGGTGTTATTAAGGCATATAGCACACGAGTTGGTTTTGGACCTTTTCCAACAGAGGATAATACGAAATACGGCGATATGCTTTGCGAGATAGGTAAAGAGTTTGGAACTACCACGGGAAGAAAAAGACGTTGCGGTTGGTTTGATGCTGTTAGTGTAAAATATGCTTCAAGGCTGGATGCTGTTGATAAATACGCGCTTATGAAGCTCGATGTTTTGGATGGATTTGATACGATAAAAATATGCAAAGCTTATCAATACAAAGGCGAAACAATAGACTATGTTCCTACTGATTTAGAAAATGTTGCACCTATATATGAAGAGATTCCTGGATGGGGTAAAACAGCTGGTATTACTAGATATGATGACCTACCAGAAAATGCAAAAAGATATATAGAAAGAATAGAAGAGCTTACGGGTGTTAAAATAGGACTTATATCAACAAGTCCTGAAAGAAGCGATACTATTATCAAATGACAAATAAATTTAGCTCTATAGTGCGTGTAAAAAAACAGATTTTAGATAAAGTTGAGGCGAAATTGGCAAAAGCTAGAAATAATGTGCGCACTTGTGAGCTAAATATTCAAACAGCGAAAGATAGACTTTCACAAACCTTGCTTCCAAAAACCGGAAATATAAGTGAATTGAGACAAGAGCTTCACTTAATAAATATAATGAAAAATGATATTTTGTTGCTGAATGAAAAGTTAAATATAGCCCAAAAAGAGGTTATGCACTTTACTCATCAATATAAAAATGCTAATTTAGAATATGAGAAAATGAAATACTTAGAACAAGAAGAATTTAAAAAAGAAATCAAAAAGATAAAGCAAAAAGAGATGATGGAATTAGATGAATTTGCTACAATAAAATTTAGTTCCGGGAGGACTGATATATGAAAAATATATTTTATATTTTTATATTTTTATATAGTTTTGTATATGCTGATAATACATCTATTGACTGCAATCAAATTTTTGAAGCAAGAAAAGGCGAGATATTAAAAGAGCTTGATAGAATTGATGAGCAAAGACAAGCCTTAGAAGCGTTTAGAGCCAGTGTTAAGTCTTTGTATGATGAAAATTTAGCAAATTTAAACAAAAAAGAATCAGATATAAATGCTACTTTAAAAATAGTAGAAAATAAAAAAAAAGAAATAGACGCTCTGATAGAAAAAAATAATAAAATTTTAGAAGAATTGAAAAATATGACAACTGATAAAGTTAGTGCCTCATATGCAAAGATGAAAGATCAGGCAGCAGCAGATATTCTTTCTGATATGAGTGTAGCTCAAGCTGCTAGTATCATGTATGCCCTTGAGCCTAAAAAAATATCTGCCATAATGGCTAAAATGCAACCAAATGTTGCCTCTAATATAACTATAATGCTTACTAAGGGACCCCCCTTTAAAGACATTAAAAAACAAGATGAGAAACAAGCCCCAGAAGGAAATATTTTAGATTTTTAGTTTATTTGATTTTTTATTTTTATATAAAGATCTAGTATTTCATTTTTTTATTAGAAAACTATTTTTGTTTGATATTATGTAGGCAGAACTTCTTATAATTGTTTCTGTTGTCTCGAGACCATTTTGTTTCAATTGTTGCACCTGTTTTTTGCAATATCAACTATAGTATCGCTAAAAACAACTAGCTGTGCTAGCTCTATAGAGGCTGTATAGAATTACTTTAATACTATAAGCTTTTTTACCATAAGAGCTTTGGCTTAATTTGGCATTTTAGTAGCTATTTTGAATTACGGTTGTGCATAGTCTAGTTTAGAACCTTTTTGTAAACATCGCATTTTCTTATTTTGTAAGCTTAATAGTCTTACTATGTTAACTTTTTGTTCTTCTTATACATCAAGCCCAATTACTTCTGTATCGCTTTGCGCCTTTTAGTGATGTCTTGATTCCTAACCATTAAAAAAGTGAAATTGTCTTTTTTAAGATAAGGTTTCTATTTTAAAATGCAAAGTTAGAATTAAAAAAATTTTCAAAGATTTATAGTGTGTAATTGGCTATCACCCTTTTTTAATATAAAGCCATTGTCAATATGCTAATACTTTTTCGTTTATAATTTTTTGCATAGATCTAAAAACAAGCATTCTATCATATATTGCATTTTTAAAAAATTTTGATAAAAATTGTCCATCACCACCAGTAAAATATACATTTTGTCCAAAAGCAACCTTTTCTAGTAGCGTTATTATAGGTTTTATTATTCCATAACTTATAGCATCTGTTGTTCGCTGTGGAAAAGCATCTAGATCTATTTGTGAGTTTATTGGTATTTTGAGTCTAGGCGATATATTTTCATAAGCTTTTAACATATGAGCTATTCCTGGTAAAATATATCCACCTATATGCAGAGAGTTTAGCATAATATCAACAGTTATAGCACTTCCGGCATCCACAACAACACCAGTTGTTATATTAGAACATGCTGCTATTCTATCTATTCCTAAACCTTGATATATTGTATCTATTTCATAGTAAGGCTCTAAATTTATAAAATATTTTTGTTCTTTAATTATTTTTTGTATTTGGTCATTTACACATATGTAATAAACTTTTTGATTTGGCTTGTATTCTTGAAATTTATCTATACCAATTTGTGATATTTTACCATCTTCACAAAAAGTAGCATTTGTATTGCCTATATCACACAAAATCATAGCATCTCCAGCTATTTGATTTTAATTCATGCAGGGTTTTAGAACAAATATTTGATTTATAAAACAAAATTCGCTTTTTTATAGCTGTGTCGAATTTCTTTTCATACTTATCACAAATATCATCTAAAAAAATATAATTTTTTTTCATAAACCTAGATTTTGCCACACTTATGAAAACAATTGTATAAAAACCTTTCATATCAACACCAAAATAAGCACTAATAGTGCGAATTTTGGTAAATTCTGATAAATTAAGTTTTTGTAAGTTCCTTAAAAGTATTTTTTTATTTTCAAAAAGCTCAAAAACTTTTTCATTCATTATTTGAACTTCATATACTCTTTATCATGATATAAAATATCTTTTGCAACAAAAATTTTATCTTGTATTTCGCTATTGATTTTAATAATATTTTGATTTTTTAAGTTTAAATCAGTTTGGAAAATATATCCAGTTTTTTCCACTATATATAATTTGTCGTTTACAACGGTCGCGTTTGAAAAAATAGCAAATTTAAAATAAGTATCTGCTAATTTTGTTAATGTTAGGTCTGTTTTTGTTATTT
The DNA here is from genome assembly GCF_002021925.1 of Campylobacter pinnipediorum subsp. pinnipediorum. Classification (NCBI taxonomy): domain Bacteria; kingdom Pseudomonadati; phylum Campylobacterota; class Epsilonproteobacteria; order Campylobacterales; family Campylobacteraceae; genus Campylobacter; species Campylobacter pinnipediorum. The sequence continues at coordinate 1,683,605 of NZ_CP012546.1, read as the reverse complement.
TTCCATCTTTTTCAAATATATAAATATCTTTTTCATTTCTTAATATATTTTTTATTTCTTTGTTTAAAAAGACAGTTTGTCCCGGCGTTATAACCATAATTTTCTTCGCGGTAGCTGCTATCATGTAATCATCTATAACATCTAGATATATTATATTATTAAAAAATGATTCAGAGCTTATTACTATATCTTTTATAATTTGTCCATTTTTTTGCGTTACATAAATTTTCCCATCTAGCGAAGGATATATGATTATTGAGTTTAAAAATAGTGGTTGAGCAACTCTAGAATCAATTGCAAAAACATCTTCTGATTTGTATTCCATTATTGTTTTAGCTGAATATATGTCTATCAAATAAATACTATTTGCTGCACTTACTGCTGCTAGAAGATTGTTTTCTATTGCTGCAGAAACTATAGCTTCAGGGAATTTTTTTGAAAAGACATCGCTATTATCTTTTTTATTTATAACTTTTAATTCGCCATATATATCACTTGCTATAACATTGTTATTATCAACACCAAGAAGTTTAAAACCTTTTGGTAGCTTAATATTTTTATTAATTCCATCAATTGTTATGATTTCCCCATTTTCTAATGTAGCTCCTGAAATACTTGTATGTATTATTTTTGAGTCTAAAGATGAGTCAAATTTGGCGTTCATATCTACTTTTTCTGGCTCAAAATATTGTCTTTTTGTGCTACATCCAGAGATTATTAAGACTATAGATATGCTAGCTAATATTAATATTTTTTTCATTTTTTATATCCTTGATAATGTTGTAGGCTTTTTACTAAATTTGTTAGAGGTGAGTTTGGTGGAATTTTAGCAAACTCGGCATTAGCTTCTTTGATTTTATTTTGTTTTAGGTAGTTAAAAGCGTTCATTAATATTGCATAATCAGAACCTATTTCTGAATCGCTATCCCCAATTTGCATAGAAAAAATTTCTTTTAACATAGGATCTATTGGTTCATTTAATAATTTTTTTATCTCTGATTGGTTATTGTCTCCATATGTTTTAAATTTAAAAAGAGCATATAAAGATGGCTCTTTATCTTTTAATATATTTAGCGCATTTTGGTTATTTGGATCCAAAATAAGTTCCGAGTATGCTTTATTTGCTGCTTCTATTCTATTTTGATTTATAAATTTATTTGTGTAAAAAGCAACACATACAATAACTGCAATTATAACTAAAGATATAAAAAACTTTTTGTATCTTTTAAAAAATCTTTCACCTTTAATTATATTTTCCAAAAAATGTTCTTCTGTGCTAATTTCTTGTTTAATTACTTTCAAGTCATCTTGTATGGCCAAAATAATTCCTTTTTTATAAATTTTAGAAGCTAATTGTAGCATAAATAATACAAAATAGGCACAAAATTAAAGCTTAATGTGTTATAATGCTAAAAATTTAAATTTAAAAGTTAGGATTATTTTGTGAATATAGATGATAGATTGCTTGATAAACTAGAAAAACTTTCCTCGATAAAAATAAAAGATGAAAAGAGAGAAGAGATAAAACAGCAACTTAGCGAAATAGTATCTTTTGTTGATATTTTAAATGAGCTTGATTTAAGTAAAGATAATGCAGTTGTAAGTATTACAAGTGGCGGAACACCTTTAAGGGAAGATAAGATTACCGCATCTTATGTTATAGATGATGTTTTAAAAAATTCCCCATCTAGAGAAGTGAATTTTTTTGTGGTTCCAAAAATAATAGAGTAAAAATGGAAAAAATATGGATAATCTGGAAGTAAGAAGTAATATAAATGCAGATATAGAAACTTTATTAAAAACAGTTGTCTTTAATAAAGCAAGTGATTTACATCTTATAACTAACGCAGAACCTCAAATAAGAATAGATGGTGTTTTAAGGCCTTTGGAACTTGGTGTTTTATGTGGTAAAGATATAGAAAATCTTTGTTACGCCCTTATAACAGATACTCAAAAAAGCGAACTTGAGAACAACAAAGAACTTGACTTTGCAATAGAGTTGCCAAATATAGGTCGTTTTAGAGGTAATTATTATTATACAAATAATGGTGAATTGGCAGCAGCTTTTCGTATCATTCCTTTAGATGTGCCATCGTTGGATCAATTAAAATCCCCTGCTGTTTTTAAAGAACTTATAAGAAGAGAAAAAGGTCTTATTCTTGTTACTGGGCCAACAGGGAGCGGAAAATCAACGACACTTGCTGCTATGTTAAATGAGATAAATCTAAGAGAACGAAAGCATATAATTACCGTTGAGGATCCAGTTGAGTTTGTTCATGAAAATAAAAAATCTTTATTTTCATATAGAAATATAGGCACTGACACGCAATCTTATGCAAGAGCCTTAAAATATGCATTGCGCCAAGATCCAGATATTATACTTGTTGGTGAGTTGAGGGATAGAGAGACTGTTTCAACTGCTATTACAGCTGCCGAAACTGGACACTTGGTTTTTGGAACACTGCATACAAACTCAGCAATACAGACTATAAATAGAATTGTTGATAGTTTTGATGGTAGCGAGCAAGTTCAAATTAGAAATATGCTTAGTATATCACTCGCCACTATTATATCTCAGAGTCTTATACCAAAAGTTGGTGGGGGCAGGGTAGCTGTTCATGAAATTTTTTTAAACAATGCTGCAACTTCGAATCTTATTCGTGAAAATAAGATCCATCAAGTTTATTCACAGATGCAATTAAACCAGCAACAAACTGGTATGCAGACACAAACGCAGGCGTTGTTAAAAGCTTTAAAAAGTGGCTATATAACAAAGGAAAATGCTCTAAGGTATTCTACAAACCAAACAGAGCTTTCAAATTTAATTAATTCGGGAATATAATGCAAATAGTTGAATGGTTTGATATCGCGATAGTAGGAATTGTTTTAATACTAGGTATTAAGGGTCTTATAAACGGTCTTATAAGAGAAGTTTTTGGTCTTATAGGTCTTATTGGTGGTCTTATTGTATCTAGTAGGTTTTCAAATTTAGCTGGCGAGTTTATTGATAAAAATATTTATAAAATAAATAATTCATCAATGCTTGAGTTTATAAGCTTTATTTGTTTGTGGATTTGTTTTTGGATACTTTGTATATTAATAGGTAAGTTTTTGGCAAAATTGGTTGGTGCTAGTGGTCTTGGTTTTGTAGACAGAGTTGGTGGATTTTTAGCTGGAAGTGGTAAAATTTTCCTAACTCTTGCTGCTGTTTTAGCGGTTATTTCAAATACTAACTTAAACTCTACAATAGCTCCATTTTTTACAAATAGCAAGGTTTATCCAGTGCTTTTACAGTCTGGAAAATGGATAATAAATATGGATGTGCAGGCTATTAAAAATGATGTTGCAAATATAGTCAATAGACCATCGAAGGACACCAAGGTTGATAATTTAATCAATCTATCACCAGAAGAAATAATAAAAGACAACAACATTAGTAATGAAAAATTACTAATAGAAATGGGAGACATAAATACTACCCAAGGAGAGCAAAAATGATAGAAAATTTAGAATATGATGCAATACTTGAGAAGTTTAAAAAAATTCTTCGTGACAATGGTCTAAAATACACGAAGCAAAGAGAAGTTTTAATAAAAACTCTTTATAATAGCGATGAGCATTTTACCCCAGAAAAATTATATATAGCAATAAAAGAAGAGTATCCTGAACTTAATGTAGGAATAGCAACAGTTTATAGAACATTAAATTTATTAGAAGAATCAGACATGGTTACCTCTATAAGTTTTGGTTCTCAAGGTAAAAAATTTGAACTTGCTACTAAGCCACATCACGATCATTTGATTTGCAAAAAGTGTGGTCTTATAGTTGAATTTGAAGATTCTATAATTGAAAAAAGGCAAACAGCTATTGCTAAAGAGAATGGATTTAGACTAACTGGACACATGATGCAATTATATGGTGTGTGTGAACAATGTTCAAAAAATAATATAAAAGGTAAATAATAGTGATTTCTTATAACCAACTCGAAACTCAAAGACTTAAAACAGCAAATGAATTAAAAGAAAAAGGTATAAATCCTTATCCTCATTTTATTAGAAAAGATATGAGCATAGCCAAGTTTAAATCAAAATTTAACTATATCACAGAACTTGACGATAAAAAAGAAGATAGTATTTTGGTTTCTTTGGCTGGGCGTATAAAGCTTATGCGTATAGCGGGCAAAGCTGTTTTTGCAAATATAGAAGATGAAAGCGGAAGCGTACAAATATATTTTAACAAAAACACTTTGGGCGAAGAGTGGTTTAATGAGGTTAAAAATAATATTGAAGTAGGTGATATTATAAGGGTTAGAGGATATGCTTTTGTTACTCAAAAAGGTGAGTTTTCGCTGCATGTTAATGAGCTACAGCTGGCAACAAAGGCTATATCTCCGCTTCCAGAAAAATATCACGGACTTGTGGATATAGAGATAAGATATCGCCAAAGATATCTTGACATGATAATGAATCCAGAAGTTAAAAAAGATTTTAAAACCCGCTCAATAGTTATTAGTACTATTAGAAAATTCATAGAAGAAAAGGGCTTTTTGGAAGTTGAAACTCCAATGATGCACCCTATAGCTGGCGGCGCAAATGCAAGACCATTTGTTACATTTCATAATACCTTAGGTGTTGATAGATTTTTAAGAATTGCTCCAGAGTTATACTTAAAACGTTTAGTTGTTGGTGGTTTTGAGGCCGTTTATGAGATGAATAGATGTTTTAGAAACGAGGGCATGGATTTAACCCATAATCCCGAGTTTACAAGTATAGAGTTTTATTGGGCCTATCATACTTATAGGGATTTGATGAATTTGACAGAAGAGTTATTTAGCACGCTTTTAGATGCACTTGATATGGATAAGATTATTGAATTTGATGGTATGAAATTGGATTTTTCAAAACCATTTGCAAGAATAAACTATAAAAAAGCCATTACTGAAATAGGTGGAATAGATCCTGAAATAGTTGAAGATAGAGAGAAAATTTTAGAAAAGCTAAATGCTGATGGATTTTTAGCTAATGATAAATTAGACTTAGGCCATCTTCAGGCAGAACTTTTTGACAACTATGTTGAAGAAAAATTAATTAACCCAACATTTATAGTTGATTTTCCTATATCAATAAGCCCGCTTTCAAGAAGAAGTGATGATAATCCAATGGTTGCGGAAAGATTTGAGCTTTTTATCGCAGGAAGAGAACTTGCAAACGGATTTAACGAATTAAATGATCCTATTGATCAATATGAACGTTTTGCTGCTCAGATTGAGGGTAAAAAAGCAGGCGACGATGAAGCTCATGAAATGGATGAAGATTATGTTAGAGCTTTGAGCCATGGTATGCCTCCTACCGCTGGAGAAGGTCTTGGTATAGACAGGCTTGTTATGCTACTTACAAACAAAAAATCAATTAGAGATGTTATATTGTTCCCAGCGATGAGACCTTTAAAATCTGAAAATAAAAAAGGAGAATAGAGATGAGTGTTGAAAATTTTGATAAAGAGATTTGTGATTTAGCACAAAAAGAGTTACAACGTCAAACACATCACCTTGAAATGATAGCAAGTGAAAATTTTACATATCCCGAGGTTATGGAAGTTATGGGCTCTATTCTTACAAACAAATATGCCGAAGGATATCCAAATAAAAGGTATTACGGCGGATGTGAATTTGTTGATCAAATTGAACAAATTGCTATAGATAGATGCAAGCAACTTTTTGGATGTGAGTTTGCAAATGTTCAACCAAATTCAGGTTCTCAAGCAAATCAGGGTGTTTATGGAGCTTTCTTGCAGTCTGGAGATAGAATTTTAGGTATGGACTTGAGTCACGGAGGGCACCTTACTCATGGAGCAAAAGTTAGTAGTTCTGGTAAAATTTATGAGAGCTTTTTTTATGGTGTCGAATTAGATGGTCGTATAAATTACGATAAAGTTTTGGAGATCGCTAAAATAGTAAGACCAAAGCTTATAGTTTGTGGCGCTAGCGCTTATGCTAGAGAGATAGATTTTTCTAAATTTAGACAAATTGCTGATGAAGTAGGTGCATTTTTATTTGCTGATGTGGCACATATTGCCGGTCTTGTTGTTGCTGGTGAGCATAATCATCCTTTTCCTTATTGTGATGTTGTTAGTTCAACAACTCATAAGACATTGCGTGGACCAAGAGGTGGTATCATTATGACAAATAATGAAGAATATGCAAAGAAAATAAACTCTAGTATTTTCCCTGGTATCCAAGGTGGACCATTAATGCATGTTATTGCTGGTAAAGCAGTCGGATTTAAACACAACCTAAGCCCTGAGTGGAAACAGTATGCAAAACAAGTAAAAGCTAATGCAAAAAAATTAGGCGATGTGATGATTTATAGAGGTTATGATTTGGTAAGTGGCGGAACTGACAATCACCTTATATTGCTAAGCTTTTTAAATAAAGAATTTAGCGGAAAAGATGCGGATATTGCTTTAGGAAATGCTGGCATAACTGTAAATAAAAACACAGTTCCAGGAGAGACAAGAAGTCCTTTTGTAACAAGTGGTGTTCGTATAGGTTCTCCAGCTTTAACAGCAAGAGGTATGAAAGAGCAAGAATTTGAGTTTATAGGAAACAAAATTGCCGATGTTTTAGATGATATAACTAACATTTCTTTACAAGAAAAGATTAAAAGTGAGCTTAAAGAACTTGCTAGTAAATTTATTATATATGATAAAGCGATGTTTTAATGCAAAATATAGATATAACTCTTATAAAAATGATTACCAATCATTATTATATAAAAAGAGATAATATAGTAAATAAAATTGAGTATAAGGGCAAGACTTTTTTTGATAAATTTGAAAAAGTCGATGAAATACTAAACTATAAAGTCATTAAAGAACATGATGATAAAAATATAATAGCAGCTCATTCACTTATCAATAACTTTGATAAAGTTGAAAATATAGTGTTTGATTATAATGGTAGAACACCTGAGCGTTTTTGGCATAGAGCCCAACTTTTGCTTAGGGAAGAGGGTTTTATAAACTTCACCGCCTATGAAAGCAAGACTGAAGGTCATTTACATCTTTATGTTCATAAAGGACATACTACATTTAATGAAGCTTGTCAACTTGCAAATATGTTAAGTATGAAGTTATCGCAGCGATTGCCTAGAGAATGGAGAATGTTTCCAACAATGGAACTACCAAAAGAATTTAATATACTAGCATTGCCTTATAAGCTGTATCAAAAAGAGCGCGGGGCTAGCTGGTCAAAACATATGTAAAAAGGAATATTATGCAAAATAGTGACGAATTAAAAGATATACTTTTAGATAATGAGGATGATACCAAGAATTTAAAGCTTAAAAAAGTTTTAATATTAGTTGCTGCTTTGAGTATACTTTTTTTAATAGTTATAGCTACAATGAAAATTATAAATTCTAACGATAATAATGTTTCTTCTGATAATGAGCTGGATTCTAGATTAGCTTTGCCTCCTATACCTGATGAAAAATCTGAACAAAATTTAATTTCTTCTGTAAATAACTCGGGTAACAATGAGCAATTATTTGAACAAGTTCCAATATTACCGGAAAATAAATCGCAAGATGATTTTGAAGATATGGTAAAAAGATTGAAAGAAAAAGAAAATATTAAACAAGAAACAGCACCAAAAGAAGCAATTAAAGAACAAAAAATTAACAAAGTAATAAAAGAAGTTCAAGATCAATTACCTGAAACAGTAAAACAACTAGAGAAAGAAACAGCAAAGCAAGAGATAAAAGATAAAAAAACAAATAAACAATCTACTGCTAAAAAACCTGTTGTAGAAAAAGTCATAAAAGAAACTAGACCTTCTTTAAATCAAAAGACAAAAGATGTAAAAAAGGTTCAAAATAATGTTTCTAAAGAAAGTAAAATAACAGCAGGTGCTTATATTCAGGTTTCAGCAACTTCAAAGGTAGAGCCAGATAAAAAAGAATTAAATAATATCTTAATTAAGGGATATGAATATAAGACTCTAAGAGTTGGAAGTACTACAAAGGTGTTAATAGGTCCTTTTGATAGTTCTAAACTAAAAATCGAATTAGAAAAAATCAGAAAAACTATAAATAAAGGTGCATTTGTTTACAGAGTAAAATAAAATGAAATTATTTGCTGTTATTGGTAATCCAATAACACATTCCATATCGCCTATTTTGCACAATAAGGCGATGTTGGATTTAGGATTAGAGTGTTCATACTCTAGGTATGAATTGTCTAACGGTAGTGATATTATTTCTAAATTTAAAGCACTCTCTTTATCTGGTGCAAATGTTACAGTTCCATATAAAGAGTTTGCTCTAAATTTAAGCGATAAAGTGTGCGATACAACAAAATCAATAGGTTCTGCAAATACGCTTGTCTTAAAAAATCAAAAAATATATGCATACAATACAGATGCTGATGGTTTTTTTAAGTCCATAAAAGATTTTAAAGGCATAAAAAAAGCATTGGTTATAGGTGCTGGCGGGACAGCAAAAGCTATATCTTATATACTTAATAAAAATAATATAGAAGTTTGTATTTTAAATAGGAGCAAGCATAGATTTTCTGATTTTATAAATTTTAGATGTTATGATTGGGTAGATTTTAAATCAGAGCAATTTGATATAGTTATAAATACAACATCTGCTGGTTTAAAAGATGATAATTTATGTGCACCTATAGAATTGTTAGAACAAGTTTTATGCGATAGTAAATTTGCATTTGATGTCATATATGGTAAAAAAACACCTTTTTTAAAACTCGCAGACAAATACAATCTTACATATAAAGATGGTAAGGATATGCTATTATTTCAAGCTGTATTAGCTTTTAATTTGTTCTTTGATAATGCTTTTGATGAAGAAAAAATAGAAAAATCAATGAGAGAAGTTTTAAATCTTAAATTATAAAATACTATTTGAGATTTTTTGGAATATAAATTATATTTTTTATAAGTAAAGTTTCCTAATAATTAAATCCAAACTAGTAACTAATATAAATTCTTTGATATATTTCTTCTTTTTTGTTATTTGAATTTATAGCTTAAAACTCTGTATATAGTTCTGTAGGCTTGTAATAAGTAATTATATAATCAAATACCGAAGTTCTAAAACAATGTAAGACAAGCTTTGAAAGATATGGAAATTTGTTTCATAAATTAGCTCTGTAAAACATTTATAAACTTGGCCTAAAAGTAAAAAACTAACGCAAGCCAAACTAGAAAGCTCTACTCTAATACATAATCATCTCAAGCTCATTAAAATAAGTGTTAAACAAATTTGAAGTTTTTTGGATAAAAAATCATATAGTTTTAATGTTTCAAATCTTAATGCTAGAGTAGTAAAATATAAATTCAATAAAGATTTTTTAATTTATAAGATTTTGTGTGTAGAATACGACCGAGATTTTGTTCGGTCGTATCGTGATAAATTATAGAGCAGCGAAAACTGCTTCGTAATCAGGTTCTTCTGTTACTTCAGGAACTATTTGAGTATATGCTACTTTACCATCCTTAAGAACAAAAATAGCACGAGCAAGCAAACCTTTAAGAACAGAATCTTCAATAAGAACACCATAGGCCTTACCAAACTCAGCACCTCTAAAGTCACTACCTACTTGTACATTTTCTATGCCTTCTGTGGTGCAGAAACGACCCATAGCAAACGGTAAGTCCATGCTTACAACAACAACCTCTACGCCAGTCTTGCTTGCAGCTTTTTCATTAAATTTGCGAGCTTCTGAAGCACATACAGGAGTATCTAGCGAAGGCACTACTACAACTACTTGAGTTTTGCCAGCCTCGCCGATTTTAATAGTGTTAAGATCTTTTCCTACTACTTCTACTACTGGTGCTTTGTCACCTACTTTAATTTGTGTTCCGAATAATTTTACTGGGTTTCCTTGAAATTTTGTCATTTTCTCTCCTCTTTTTATTAAAATGATTTTAATTTTACCTAAATAAACTTTAAAATATTAAATTTATTTTGCTTTGCTATTTGGTAATACTGCCGCTGTTTTTGTCATCAAGTCATGCAAATTTAATCTATCTTTTCTAAAAAAACAAAGCAATAAACCAACTATGCTACATCCAGCAAATACAAAGCATATGTATCTAAAAACCGCTTGCAAAAATGTTATCTTTTTTCCACTTTTTAAACTTATTAGATATATTTGTTGTGACTTATAGCCAGGTGTTTGTGCTAATTTTGCAAAAAATATAGATAGCGCAATACAAAACATTGCATTGCAAGCAAAGATTGCTATTTGAGAGTTTTGAAAGTCTTCTTTTCCATCTAGTATTATGTATGTTGTGATGTATAAAATAGGCATAAGAATCATAAACGTATCAACAATGAAAGCTTTGATTCTTAGGCTAATAGGAGCAATTTTTGCTTTGGCTTTTTGTGCCAAATTAGTTGTTACCTCTGCTTCCAGGCTTTATGGCTTTTGTGCCATTTTTGCAAAGAGGGCAATTTTCTTCATCATAAATTTCAAACTCAAAATTTCCAAGTGCAAATAATGGCTTATCAAATGGTAGTTTACATTCTGGTTTTGAGCCCGTATCTAAATTTGTTAATTTACAAAATCCTCTATTTGCTAAAGCCGCAAAACCAACAACAACTCCGCCAAGTTCTTCAATAATTTTTGCACTTTCTAAGGCAGAACCACCAGTCGTAATAATGTCTTCGCAAATTATAAATTTTTCTCCATTTAAAACTTCAAATCCACGCCTTAAAGACATTTTACCTTCTACTCTTTCGGTAAAAATAAACCTTTTCTTGCTAGCTCTTGCTAACTCATATCCGGCAAGCAAACCACCAAGTGCTGGCGAACAAACACTATCAAACTCAATGCTTGAATTATTTATAATGCTAGCCAATTCATCCGCTAAGATTCCAGCCAAAGATGGATTTTCAAGAACTTTTGCACTTTGCAGATAAAACTCAGAGTGCTTTCCACTACTAAGCAAGAAATGACCCTGTAAATATGCCCCGCACTCTTTGTAAATTTTTTCTATATTCACAGTTATTATACCTTTAAAAGTTCTGCTTCTTTTTCTTTGACTATAGCATCAATTTTAGAGTTATAATCATCAGTAATTTTTTGAATTTCATCTTGAGCTTTTTTTATCTCATCTTCGCTTACTGCTTTTTCTTTTTCAAGTTTTTTAACTTCATCGTTTGCGTCTTTTCTTACATTTCTGATGCTTACTTTTGCTTTTTCTCCCATTGCTTTAGCTTGTTTTGCATTCTCTTTTCTTTGCTCCATAGTCATAGGTGGGAAAAATAATTTAACACTATCGCCATCACTATTTGGGTTTACGCCAATATTTGCAGCTTGGATAGCTGTGGATATTTCTTTAATCATCGTTTTTTCCCAAGGAGTGATAGTTATCGTAGATGCATCCGTTGCTATAACCGTAGCAACTTGATTTAATGGTGTTGGTGTTCCATAATAATCAACATAAACATGATCTAATATATTTATATTAACTTTTCCAGTTCTTAATGTCGTAAAATCTCTTTTTAAAGCAACTAATGCTTTGTCGTTATTTTCCTTTTGATTTTTATAGATATCATTTATCATAGTTTATTCCTTTTTATTTTTCAGGTGCTGTTGGCGCAGAAGTTTCTTTTTTTTCAGCTGCTTTAGGGATATTTAATGTTTTTGTATCTATATTGTCAAATAAAGATTTTTTCATCTCTTTGTTGTAAGAATATCCCAGAGTTAATGTGTTTAGTATAAACAAAACCGCAGCTATAAATGTAAATTTCGCTAAAAATCCAGCAGGACCTTTTGCTCCAAACAAACTTTCATTGCTACCGCTGTATGCACCTAAGCCTATTGAAGAGCTTTTTTGTAGTAAAACCGCTATTGTTATAATTACAGCTAATACAAATTGTAAAATTAAAAATAAAGAACTCACTTAATTTTCCTTTTTAAACTATATTTTTAGATATTATACAAAAAAAATTTGAATTTATATTAAAATGTATTTTGATAAAAGCATAAAAAATATATCTTCCTATGCTTTAATTGTTAAAGATAATATATCTTTATAATTTTATGAGTTAATAGCTAAGAGCCAAATCCAACTTTTTTATCTTCACCAAAAGCAGAGCTTAGCTCTCTTTCTATGGTGCTTTTAAAATCATCAAATAAAAATATCGGCTCATCTTTAACAGCTACTTTTAATGCTGTATTTTTCATAACAAGAACTATTTGCGCACCACTTAAATTATATTTTGCAAGGTTTTTTATATCAAAATTATCTTCAAAATCAGCATTTTGTGGTAAAACTTTACGCCATATAGTAAGCCTAGAATCAAAATCAGGCTTCTTAAACTCAATCTTATAATCAAATCTTCTAGAAAAAGCACTATCAAGAGTTTGTAAAAAATTTGTTGTCGCGATAAGCACACCATTAAATCTTTCAATTTGCTCTAAAAATATATTTTGCATTTGATTATGCATTTTTTCAGCACCGTTAGAACTTTCTATTCTAGTACTTAAAAACTGATCAGCTTCGTTTAAAAGTAGTACTGGCTCTGTTTTTGTTTTTTTACAAATTTCATTATATGAATCAAAGATTTTTCTTACATTTTGTTCACTTTCGCCAACATATTTGCTTAAAATTTTAGAACAATCAAAGCTAAGCACCTGCTTTTTAAGACTCTTAGCAAGACTAACAGCACTCATTGTCTTGCCAGTCCCAGCTTCGCCATAAAAAATGATTTTTGCATCTATGCTTTTTCTATTTTTTATACCCCAAGTATTTAGTCTATTAAGAACCTTTTTATCAACTTGTTTTAGTATTGTGTCCAAAAGCTCTTTTGTCTTTTTGTTTAAAACTACATCGTTTATATTTGTTGTTGGTTCTATAAGCTCAAATATCTGATAATCTTTGATTATGCTATCAACTTTTATTTTTTTCTCTTTTTTTGAGTTTTTGGGGTGCATAATACTTTGAAGCACATCTTCATTTATAAAAAAATTCTTGCTTATAGTAGAATATGAGTTTAGGATTTCATCGTATTCAATAAGTCCGCTATCGAGCAATTTTGAGTTATCATCTAAAAGCGATCTATTTTTTACACATTCAAACTCATCTTCACTAACTAATGATATTAGATTGTCTAATTCTCTCTGATTTTCAAAATCATTGCTATACTCTTGCCTTAAAAGAGTTAGAAAAATAAGTTCTTCTTTTTCATTTAAAGTATTGTCTTTAAAAATTTGTTCTGTAACGATATCTATTTTACTTAATTCAATTCTTTGTTTTATATAATCTTCTAGTTTTGATATCTGATTATTTATCTTTAACTTTACTTCACTTTTTGCCGATAGCAGTGATTTTTTTTCATATAATTCAATTCTTAAGAATTGATCTTTTAGGTATTGTAAATTTTCATCATAAGCTACGGCATTTGGCAACTCAAGATTCAAATCACCATCTTCTAATATTTTTAAAAAATTTAAAGATAAAGAAACTTCGCAATTTAAAAGAGGAAGTAAAGATTGGCTTATCTTTTGCTCTGTTCTGAAAACACCAAAATTTTGAACAATCCAACCATTTTCTATAAGAGATTTTATATCTTTAAGATGTTCAATGTGGCTAAAATTTTCTATTGTAAACACAGAGCTTAAAATATCAAAAACAGATAATGAAAAAACCCCGTCAACATAGCTTTTGCTCAAATGTCTTAATATTTTTGTTTGCTCTTCACTTGTATTTAATATTTTTGAAATTCCAATATCTTTTTCATTGGAATTTAAAAAATCAATCAAATATTGCACTAAATTTTATCCTTTACTTGCTCTTTTAAAACTCGTTTTAAAACTTTTCCAGTTGCATTTCTGGGAAGTTCATCTGAAAAATAAATATTCTTAGGAATTTTAAAATTAGCAAGATATTTTTTAAGATATTTTTTAATCTCTTTCTCATCAATATTCATGCCTTCTTTTAACTGGACAAAAGCAACAACTTCCTCATCAGCGTGCTCATCGCTAACGCCTATAACAGCAGCAGCTTCAACCTCTTCAAGCTGATAAATAACCTCTTCAATTTCTCTTGGGTATATATTTATTCCCTTTGATATAATAAGGTCTTTTTTTCTATCAACTATATATATAAAACCATCTTCATCAATCTTACCAAGATCACCAGTTCTTAACCATCCGTTTATGATGACATCGCTATTATCCATACCATAATAGCCCTTCATAACACAATCGCCTTTTACTATTATCTCACCAACTTGACCAATTGGAAGCTCTACCATCTCATCATTAACTATTTTAACCTCGTAGCCATCAAGTGGAATTCCGACACTGAGTGGTTTTTGTTTTTCATATAAATTTGATGCAACAACAGGAGAACATTCGCTAAGACCATAGCCCTCCACAAGACTTGCTCTTGGAAATTTAGCACTAAAATCATCGATAGTTTGTTTTGCTAAAGGTGCGGCACCACACACAAAAAGACGAACATTGTTAAACCATTTAAAATACCATGGAATTTTAGCCTTTCCTATGGCTGTATAAATTGCTGGAACACCTAAAAATATCGTTGCTCTTTTTAATAATGTTTGTTTTAAAACATTTGAAAATGGGAAAACAGATTTTACAAGTATGATGGATGAACCATAACATAAAGGAAGTATGACCATTAATGTTAAAGTAAAACTATGAAACATAGGTAAAAATACAACAAATCTATCTTTTTTAGATGCCTTAAAACGCTCACTTGTTTTAACTACGTTTGAAAAAATATTTTTGTATGTAATCATAGCGCCTTTTGGTTTTCCAGTTGTGCCTGATGTGTATATGATATGACACAAATCATCAAGTATAGGTTTTTTGACAAAATCTATTTCTTTAGGAAAAGTGTAAAGTTCTTCAAAGCAAATATGTTTTATAGTCTCATCAGTTTCATTTTCAAGATACAAACTTTCAGTATCTTCATCGCAAGATTGTGTATACAAAAGATCAGTTTTTGTAAATGTTTTTGGAACTCCACCCGCCCATATAAAATTACTTATAGACATATCATCTACTTTTTGCAGTTCTTTTTGAAAAGAGGTGGATAAGAATAGTGCTTTGGCTTCACAATCTTTAAGGATATATTTTATTTCATCTGATTTTAAAAATGTATTTAATGGAACCGCAACTGCTCCAATAGCAGTAATAGCATAATAGCTAATTATAAACTCTTGTGAGTTAGTAATTAAAATTCCAACCTTATCTCCATGTCTAATACCTACATTTTCAAGATAAGCACCTACTTTACCTATCTTATTTTTAAGCTCTTTGTAGCTTATTTTTTTATTGTCTTCAAATATAGCAACAGATTTTGGATTAGCTTTAACTACTGCCTCTAAATTTTCATATAGATTTTGATATTTATAGATCATACAGCCTACCTAGAATTTGTATTTAATGCCACTATTTATTATCCATATAGCAGCTTTTGATATTTCGCCATCCTGATTAAAAGGCATTGGCATACCGTTGTTTAATTTTGCCATTTTTATACTTGAATCATTTTTCTTTCTATCTTGGTAAAGTCCACCTAATGATAATTCTAAATTATCATTGATTTTATAATTTAGACCCAAAGAATAAGCTAAAGAAGTAGTGTCTGGCAATTCAAGACTTACGCTATGCTTGTTCTTGGCCGCTTTTTGATCATAGACAAAACCGGCCATCAGTCTTAATCTGTCAGTCGCATCATGAGCTACACCAAAACGATATGTATTTGTATCTCTATAATCTCTTATAACTTTGTTGTCAAATGCTGCTTGAAAAAAACCTTCTATTGTCTGTTCTGCATACCTAGCTCTGCTAGGATATTCAAAATCATACCCTGTAAATTTAGACCAATATGTTCTTTCATATGAAAACATCAAGGTTGTATCTTGTATCTTGTAAGATGTTGCTAATGCTAGTTGAGCCGGAAGAGGTATATTTACTTCAACTTTTCCATTATAGTTTATACCAAATTGTTTTACGTTTATTTTAGAATTACCTTTTATGTCCAAATCTATCTTAGAACGATATGTTGCAGCCAAAGACCAATTAGGTGTTGGTTTGTATGTCAGGGCGAGATTGTATCCAAAATCCACTCCATCACCATGTAAAGCACGATCGCCTAATCCATATAATTCATTTGCTAGCATTCCTTTTGTATAAGCAACTCTAAGACCAGTAGCAACTGCAAACTTATCACTAATCCTATAAGCAACACTAGGATTTAGTTCAACAACTTTTAACTTAAATCTTTTTGCTGTAAAGGCAGTATCTGGGTCATCCCATGATATTCCAACACCAGCAGGGACAGCCAAACTCATACCAAAACGAAAATTTTCATAATATTCTGGTGAAACAGAATGCATAGTGCTTGCAAGCGAATCAAACTTATTAGATTTGTAACTTTTTGAATTATTTGAATTAAATTTCACTGAATTTATATGAAACCATGCCAAATTAGCCTCAAAGTAGTGCCTATTTTCTGGCAAAAACATCATATTGGCAGGATTATAGTATGCCGCATCTGCACCAAAACTAGTAGCAATATTGCTTGATAGAAGTGATACGGCATCTGAACTTTGTTCTGGTACTTTGTATCCAGCTGCATTTAGTAAGGAAGCAACAGCAACAGTGCCAAAAACAACTTTTTTAAACATTATTTCTCCTCGTAAAATTTCTTAATATTTCAATTTCTTTATCCCATATACTATCATCTATTGTTTCAAGTATCAAAGGAATATCATCTATTTTTTCATCGTTCATAATATTTTTAAAGGCATTTAAACCCAAAAATCCTTTACCAAGACTTTCGTGTCTATCTTTTCTTGAATTAATATCAAATTTAGAATCATTAATATGCATTGCAGATAAAAACTCATATCCTATAATATCATCAAATTCTTTCATTGTTTTATTGTATGATTTTTCATCTCTTATATCATAACCAGCTGCAAAAAGATGACATGTGTCTATACACACACCTATTCTAGTTTTATCAATAACATTTTCTATCAAATAGGCAAGATGTTCAAATTTATATCCTAAATTTGATCCTTGTCCTGCTGTATTTTCTATAATAAGCCTAACATTTTCGGTCTCTTGTAGGGCTAAATTTAAACATTTTACAATATTATCTAAACACTCTTTTTCACTTATCTCTTTTAGATGAGACCCTGGATGAAAATTTAAAAGTTTTAATCCAAGCAGATGAACTCTTCTTATCTCGTCTAAAAAAGCATTGAAAGATTTTTCTCTTTTTTCATCATCAAAATGACCTAAATTTATAAGATAGCTATCATGAGGGAGTATATGCTCTGGCTTTATATTTGCTTTTTCACAATTTTGCTTAAAAGCTGCAATACTTTTTTCTGACAGATCAGCCGCAGTCCACTGCCTTTGATTTTTAACAAAAAGTGCAAAAGCATCAGCTCCTATTTTTGCTGCATTAAGCGGTGCATTCTCAACTCCACCACTAGCACTAACATGAGCACCTATGTATTTCATTTATTCTCTCTTAATATTATTTTTATCTTATTTTTAGTGTCTATAAATTTAACATTATCAGCACAAACCTCGTATTGTATTAAATTGTTATTTATATTTTGGTTAAAGCCACATTCTGTTTTTTGTAAATTTTTTCTATTATAAATTGGTTTTTGTAACAAAATATCTTCAAACATTTCATCATAGTAAGAATTTAAAAAAAATCTTTTATTAAATTCTGTTTTTTCAAAACATGCACTATTTATGCAAATTTTATTATAAATTTTTATATTAGCTATATTTAATGCGGTGTTGTATATTTGCAAATTTAAGCCTTTTTTATGTTTATGCAAAAATACAATGTCGTTTATCTTTATCATGGGGGAAATTAATGTAAGATTAAAAACTTGTGAGCTTGTAGGCGTTGGTTTAAATGAACACCCGTAAAAAAAAACAATAGTAAAAAATAAGATAAAATGTTTCAATATAAAACCTTAGTTAATATTATTTGTTCCATATAATACAATAAAAAACATATTATCGCAAATATTTTTAATAAAATTTAATATTTTAAGTTATTTTTAAGTATTCTTGTAATATAATCCCAATTCAACTTCAGAAGAAGTGGCCCATTCGTCTAGCGGTTAGGACATCGCCCTTTCACGGCGGTAACACGAGTTCGAGTCTCGTATGGGTCACCACTTATTTTTTAAATACCTCTTTTTATTTTCTTATTTTTTAAAACTTATTGTTTTAATATATTTTTAGACTTTATGAATTTAAATAATAATGTTAACTATAATTAGCGATTATTTTTTTATTATTTAATATATAAGATAAAGCCTAGCCGAAGCTAGGCATAGAATTAACCGTGGATTTTTTGAGTGTAGTGTTGTACTGAACCTAAACCTTCTTTTTTAGCCCACTCATAAGCTTCTGAAACAAATTCCCAGTTTATATTTTCAAAGAATGTTTCTAGATATTTTGGACGAGCATTAAAGTTATCTATATAATAAGCGTGCTCCCAAACATCAACAACCAAAACAGGAACTTTTCCATCATTTACAGGAGTTGCTGCATTTGATGTTTGAACGATTTCTAATTTAGAAGTTTTTGGATCAAACACAAGCCAAGCCCAACCAGAACCAAAAAGTGTAGTAGCTGCTTTTATAAAGTCTTCTTTAAAGTTAGGGAATTCTGCTTGCAAAGCTTTTTTAAACTCATCACTCATTTCACTTTTTTTAGCTATACAATCCCAATAAAAATCATGATTATAAACTTGTGCAACATTGTTATAAAGGCCACCTTTTGCACCAACCAAAATCTCATAAAAAGATGAATTTGCAAATTCTGTATCTTTTATAAGATTATTTAGATTAGCTACATATGTAGCATGGTGTTTACCGTGATGGTATTCACAGGTTTTTTCGCTAACAACAAGATTTGATTTTGAATCAAATGGTAAATTTCTTAATTTAAACATATTTTTTCCTTTTTAATAAAAATTATATTTAAAATTATAATGTATTTTTATTAAACCATCTATTAATATTTTATAAAATAGTCTATTTAAAATCATATATTATCTTATTTTTACCGGTTTTTTTGCCCTTATACATCAAATCATCAGCTTTTTTAATCATAGTCTCTATATCAAATTCTTCATCTTTATCATGATAGACAGCACCAAATGTCATTGTTGTTTTTATCTCATAATCACCATGCTTCACGAATGTGGTATTTAGAATATTTTTAGCTCGTTTTATGACATTTAAAGCACTGTTTTTGTCTATGTCTAGCATAATTATCAAAAACTCTTCGCCTCCCCATCTACACAAAAAATCATCTTCTCTTAATATATTTTTTAATAAACTAGAAATATGAACTAATATAGAATCACCAACATTGTGTCCATAAAAATCATTTGCTTTTTTAAAATCATCTATATCAGATAAAACTAATATAAATTGTTTATTTTTACTCAAATACTTTTTTATAAAATCTTGTAAAGAATGCCTATTTGATAGTTTTGTTAGTGGATCTTGGTTTGAAATATTTTTTATATTTTCTTTTTCTCTTTGCGCATTTAGATATGCTACTTGATTTGAAATTTCAAGCATATATGATAATACCATCGCTAAAAATGACATAATAATAAAATTATATATAAAACAAAAATCTTTCCAAAATGTATTTTTTGCTGCGATATCATAAAATTTAAGACAACATATGATAAATAAAGCAAATTGGATAAATGTCAAAAAATATGTAACTTTTTTATAACTAGTTTCAACAAAAAATATTGTGATTATAAAAGTTATAAAAATCATCTCAAATCCATATCCCCAGCCAAGAACCATTATACAAATTAAAGCATGTATCATGATTTCAAATTGAAATAATGTAAGTAATATTTTTGAATTATTTGGAGGGTTGGTATAAGCTGCTTGTATAAACAAGTATATAATAATAGAAAATGAATTGACTGTCACTAATATATATTGCTCCATTATTAAGAATATAACAAAATATGAAGCATGTGCAGCAAAAGCTAAAATGTTTGTGATTCTTAAAATATATTCTATTTTGCTATACAAATCTTTGGTTAAAGTCAATGATCTACTCATCTTATTATCTCTATTTCAACTTTATCTTTACCGTCCCTTTTCCCTTTGTATAGTAGTTCATCTGCTTTTTTGATATTATCTTCAAAACTATTAGAGGTTGAATTTAAATTAACAACCATCCCAAATGTCATAGTTATAGGGTTATTATTTGGTAATTTGATTAGGCTAATATTTTTTAAAAGCCTATCCGAAAGATCATATATAAACTCTACATTAACATCATTTAATACTATCAAAAACTCTTCGCCTCCCCACCTACACACTAAATCATTTTTTCTAAATGTATTTTTAAGAGTGCTAGAAACATCTTTAATAATTTTATCTCCATAAATATGCCCAAAAGTATCGTTAATATGTTTAAAATCATCTATATCGCCAAGCAATAATACACTATTAGTTTTAATTTTATTTTTCTTTATAAATTCTTCATCTTTTTCTACAAGTTTTTGCATGCTACGTCTATTTAAAATTCCAGTCAATTGGTCATATTGTGAAATTTTTTCTAATTCAAGTTGTTCTTTGATTAAACTTTTGTAATCTTGAGATGTGATAATGCTGGCAAATAAATACATTCTAAAAACAATAAAAAAAGTTATCGTAAAACAAGTTATATACATAATTTGATATGTTGTAGCATCGATATTGGGATTTATTTTGTCTTTTGTAAAAAAATACAAAGAAACTATAAAAATAGTTTCAAAAGCAGATAAAGAATATGTAAATATAAGATTATCGAAAGCACAAAAATAACTAATAAATATCAGTCCAAAAACAAAATACCAAAAACCACTATTCCATCCAAATTTGTATGTAAAAATAGCAGATAGTATAAGTGTATTAAGGTGAAACCATAGCGAAACTAAATTTTGAAATTTTTCGTTGTATTTGTATTTTATATAAAAAGAAAAAATTAGAACGATAAGAGAATATATAGATAGACCAAGGTCAAAAATCAAAAGAAGAACAAAAGATATTATATGCCCTACAAGGAGTATATTTATTATAAATTTATAAATATACTCTACTGATTTGTATTTATTTTGACTTATTTTTCTATCTATAATTTTTTGACTAAGCATTTTTAATAGCTATCATAACTTTCTTCATCGTTTTCATCGTTGTATTCATAATCATCGTCATCATAACTATAACTATAACCCATATCAACTTCATCTTCATCATAATTTTGTAAATCATCATACTCAAATTCTTCATCATAATCTTTTATCATTTTAAACTCCTATAAAAATATAAATTATTTGGTTAATTTTTTACTTCTGGTTGGTTTTGAAAATACAAACTCTGGCTAGGGAAAGCAAAATCTAGTCCATTGTTTGCAACTATATCCATTATCTTAAATATAACATCCTCTCTAACTTTCATATATTCCAATTTTCCAACCGCTTTTGTGTAACAAATTATAGCTATATCTATAGAACTACTATTTAGGGTATTTAGTGCTACATAAATATCACTTTTGCAACCAGCTAGCTCGTCTATACTAACTATATTTTTTCTAAATCTTAAATGACTATTTGAACTTAAGGAACCTCCGTTGTCCTCTCTTGAAATATCAGGATGAACAGCAAGCATATCTTTTATATCAGCTATGCATTTTTTTAAACTATCAGGAGTTGAATCATAGGTAAGTCCTATGGTGATGTTTATGATACGACCTATTTTTCTGCGAGACCAATTTATAATAGGCTCATTTGTTAGTGTTGAGTTTGGAACAGATATAAGAGCATTATCAAAGCTTCTAATTGTGGTTTTTCTTAGTCCTATTTCAACAATAGTGCCTTCAATATTTCCACAAACTATAAAATCATCTTGAGAAAATGAATTGTCAAACAAAAGCATAACTGATGCAAAAAAGTTTGCTATTATATCTTTTGCAGCAAAAGCCACAGCCAAACCACCTATTCCCAAAGATGCTATTATGGCTGAGATGTCAAACCCTAAACGAGATAAAACTAAAAGCAAGGCTATAATTATAATTATAAAATTTACTATTTTTATAATTAAATTTACTACTTCTTTGCGACCACTTTTTTTTGCTATCTCGCTTATAACAAACATTCCATAACCATTTAAAGCTGTTATCACAAGCCAACATATAAGAACTATATAAAATATATTGAAAAAGTTTATGATATTTAAAGGCATTGGCAGAGGATAATATCCGACACTAGCACAAATTTTTAAGGCATACGCTATAAGTATAGTCGCTATTGGTCTTTTGATGATTTTTGAAATTTGATCTTTCATAGCATCAGAATGAACCCCTTTTGGTAAAAATAAAGTTAAAAACCAAAAAGTAAATTTAGACAGCAATCTTGTAAGTGATACAAAAAAACCAAAAATAAAAACAATTAAAATTATTTTACCAAAATTTAAATATCTAATATGAATAGGTATCATATTGTTTATATAATCAATCCCAGTATTTAGATTTAGCTCATTTAATGCAAAACTGGAACTTAAAAGCTCGACATTATTTTTAAGATACGACAATATCTCTTCAGCTGTTTGTTTTTGTATCTTTATGTCATGCAAGGCTTCGCTGTGCTGAACACCATATGCGCTTGAATCAGTGTATGAATTAACATTAAGCTCTATGATTGAATTTTCTAGTAAGTTTCTTATTTCCGATGATTTTGAACCACTTTTTAAAAGTTGCGCAACCTCAAAAATATTTTTAAAAAGTATCTCTTCAATCTCCACTTGTTTGAGTTCTATAAAATTCTTTGCATAACCATCACTACTTTTATTTTTACTATAAGTAAGCATATTTTTTTGAAGAACAACTTTTTTGTTCTCAAATTTATTTAAATCTTTTTTTGAAAATTCTGTTTTAAGTATATAATTTGGCAAATCGCTAATTATTTTATTTTTTTTCACATTAAGACTACTTAGACTGTTTGAATCGGTTGAATTTAAATCAAGCGTTAAAATATAAATCTGTGAATTTATCCTATTTAAATCATTAAATGCATTAATTATATCCGTTGATTTTATATCGGCGGCTTTTAAAAAAGAAAAAAACAGAGTAAAAACAACAAAAAATCTTAAAATTTTATACATATAAATCCTTATTTAGTACTTAGAAGCTCAAAACTTCCTTTTTTTAAATCATAACTAAAAATCTCTCCGGTTTCTATTATGTAATGCCAACCATAAATTTCTAGTTCACCTGCTTTATACTCATCTTCAACATTTGGGTATGTTAGTAAATTTTGTATAGAGTTTATAACATTTAATCTTTCTGTTAGCCAACCTCTTTTGGCTGGATCTTTTGTGCCAAATGTTATTACTTTATTTTTAATAGGCTGCATGATTTTTATCCAGCTTTTAAAATTTGGAGAGCTACTAAATTTTGAGTCATCCTCGTATAAAGCCTTGCATCCACCACAATTAGAGTGTCCGCAAACAATAATTGTTTTAATATTTAATACAGACAAAGCATATTCTATAGCCGAAGTGGTTGCTAAAAACTCATCACTTACTCGATAAGCTGGGACTATATTGGCTATGTTTCTTATTGTAAATAAATCTCCTGGTAGGCTTTTTGTTATTAAATTTGGATCAACTCTAGAATCAGCGCAGGATACAAATAAAACTTTTGGATTTTGCGTGTTGCTTAAACTTTCAAAAAGATCCCTATGTTCCAAAAAACCTTCTTCCATAAAGTTAACGGCTCGCTCGAGCAATGATTCCATTATTTATCATCTCCATCAGTTTATAAATTTTAGGACAAATATTATATCAAAAAAATATTTATATTAGATATTAGTAAAAAATTAAACATTATTTAAGATATTTTTTAAATTTTATTTACCTATTTTTTGTTAAATTTATATAAGACAAAATTAAAAAATAAAGGAATAAACATGAGTCTATATGATAGAGATTATGCTAGGTCTAACGAATACGAACAAAGTTATGCACAAAGTTCGCTTAGTACATTTATAAAGCAAACATATCAGTTATTTGCAGCTTCTTTACTGTCAGCAACAGCGGGTGCTTATACTGGTATATACTTTTTAGCGGCTACTTTGATGCAAAATAAAATATTATTTTGGGGATTGGTTATAGTTGAGTTTGCTTTGTTGTTTGGTTTAATGGCAGCTAAGAGAAAAGCCGGGTTAAACACCATATTGCTATTTGCATTTACATTTATAAGCGGTCTTACGCTTACGCCTTTGCTCTATATGGTTTTAAATCTTCCGAGCGGAGCCAGCATAGTAGCACAAGCATTTATGCTAACAACAGTAGCTTTTGGCGGACTAAGCATTTTTGCGATGAATACAAAAAGAGATTTTACAACAATGGGTAAAATGCTTTTCATAGCAGTTGTAGTGCTTATAGTTGCAGGACTTATTAATATATTTTTAGGAAGCCCTATAATGCAGCTTGCTATATCTAGTATTGCAGCTATAGTTTTTAGTGCATTTATATTATATGATACACAAAATATTATCAAAGGTAACTACGAAACACCAGTTGAAGGCGCTGTTGCTTTATATTTAGATTTTTTAAATTTATTTACATCTTTATTGCAAATTCTAGGAATACTTGGAAGAGATGAATAACGAAAATCTATACAGAGTTATAGATGCCAATCTAAATAGGCTAAGAGAAGGAATTAGGGTTGTTGAAGACATATGCAGATATGGGTTTAATAACCAGCCTATCTCACTTAGGCTTAAACAGATAAGACACCAAACAAAAATAGACCAGACTGGGTATATAAATTTTAGAGATTCTTCAAACGATGTTCTTAAAACAAGCACAAAATCCGAACAAAAAAGAGAAAACTTGAATGAAATTTTGATCGCAAATTTAAAAAGAGCGCAGGAAAGTTCTAGGGTTTTAGAAGAGTGTTTTAAGATAATAGATACTGGAAAATCTGAGTTATTTAAAAAAATAAGATATGAAATTTATACGATAGAAAAAGATATTTTTATAAATTAATTTAGAGGAAGCAAAATAAATAGCTTCCTCCTTTTTATTATGCAAGTTCAGATTTGATAGTTTCTATCCAAGCTAAAACTCTAGCTTCTGTTTTGTCGCTTTCATTTTCAGCATCAAGAGCTAGACCTACAAATTTTCCATCTCTCACAGCTTCAGATTCATCAAAAGTATAATCATCCGTAGATACACCACCAACAACTTTTGCTCCAGCTTTTACAACTTCATCGTAAAGTTTTCCCATGCCACTGCAATAGTCATCAGAATAGCTTTCTGAATCACCTAGGCCAAAAAGTGCAACTGTTTTTCCGTTAAGAGATAGACCGCTGAAATCAAAAGCATCCCAATCATCTTGTAAATCGCCACTACCCCAAGTTGATGTAGCAAGTATTAATTTATCGTATCCATTTATTTTATCAGCATCAGCATCGCTTACATTTACAACTTCATTTTCAAGACCCAAATTTTCAGAAATAAAATTTGCAACCTCTTCAGTATTTCCCATGCTGCTTCCGTATATTATTCCTACCATTATTATATTCCTTTTTTAGTTTTTTTATTATCAATAGCATAAGGCACAAGTTTGATTTGGTTAAAATCGCATTCACAATGCCTAACCTCTATGTGTTTCCTAAAATTATCATTTCTAGGCATAACTACATAAACCCTGTCAAATCCATATTCTTTGATAGCTTTAACTGCTGAGCTTATTTCATTTGATAAGCTTGATGTATCATCTAAACTAAAGTTTTTAAAACTCGTTAAAACACATAATAGCTTTTTACTATCTTTGCATATACAGATTGAGTCATTTTGAAAAGAGACATCTTTATCAAAATTCTTGTATGCAATTCTATCATAAACAAACTGAGAAAACATAAAATTTGCATCAAAACATAACTCAAAATGTGAATTTATATATAACATTTTAATCATTTTCGCAGCTTTATTTTTTGGTTGTTTTGTAATATATTTTATGTTGTCAAATTGTTTATTTTTGTAATAAAATATTATTAAATTTGATACAGCGCAAAAAGTTTTGACTTTTGTTTTTTTGAGATTTGAATCAAATTCTAATAGGTCTTGTATCCTATGCTTAAAAGCATTTTTTATATTTTTATATTTTGAGTAGTGAAGTGGTAGCTTTAACTCTTGTTCGACACAAGAGTTATAAAGCTTTATAAATGTTTTTAGCCTTGAGACAGAATCAAGATTTGAAAAAATATCCGGAGTTATTTCTCCAATATCTGATAAGTATCCGAATTTCATTTAAAATTCCTTTTTGCATCCAAATTCCCTATCCAAACCAAAAACCTTACAATATTCGCAAAATACGCAACTAACACTTCTTTTTGCACAAACTATAGGAATATTTCTCTTTTTAGCTTGAGTTTTTATAGTTTTCATTGTATTATGATTTAAAAAACTTGTAAGCATGACAACACATTTAGTATCTTGAGGAATAGGCTTTCTATTTACTCTATTCTCATTTCTTGCATCCCAGTGCTCTATCTTTTGTGCGCCAAGGTCATGCAAAACAGCCTTTATCGGAGTAATTTCATCTGCACCTATAACTAAAACTGACATTGTATTTTTCTCTCTTCTTTTATTGATTATAATTATTATTTTGATAGTGCGATTATATAAAAACTATTCTAAAATAAAACTTAATTATGATAATAAATATCATTAAAAATAGTTAAATTACAAAATCTACACAGTAATTAAAAATTTAAGTTATGAATCAGATCATAATGTATATGTTTTAACAAAACAAGTGAGAAACAATAAATACAAAATTTTATTATAAAAAAATTCATCAATATCTTTAAAATTCCCTTTGTTTTATAGTTGTAGCTAAAAAATGATTTATAATATGTATATTAAAAACAGTCTAATTCAAGAGTATTTTTACATAGGGTTGTCTATTTTGATTCCAGCTTCTCTTATCGTAGGCTTACCACCACAGTTAGCACTAGGAAAAGAGAAATTAGTAAGCACAATAGGAGCCATAGCCGCAATTAAAAACTTATGAAAGCAATTTTATTGTATGGAAAATAATACCCATAGGCTTGTTATCAGCACTACTTGGTGTATACATTGGTGCAAAATAATCCTTATGCTACCTGAAAATATAATCAACTATATTATTTTAGCTCTTCTTCTGACAGGATTTTTGGCTACATTTTTCAAAAGCAAACTAATCTCAAACAATAACGAACAAACCGATATACAAAAATCAATAATATCGGTATTTTTTACTTGTTTGGTCGTATAATTTTACGATGGTTTCTTTGGTTAGGGAGCAGGCAGTCTTTTTATTATAGCTTTGTTTATCATAAACAAACTAAGTCCATTACAAGCATCAGCAACATCTAAAATATTTAATTTTGCTTCAAATATTGGCACTTTTGTTGCATTTTATATCCGTAAATATGGCTTTTGATATAGGCATACCAATGATAATCGCTAGTTTTGCAGGTAATCATTTTGGAAGTATGCATACCATAAAAAGCAATGGAGAAATTGTGAAAAAGATATTAGTTGTTACCGTGCTTCTTATGATGATTGCTATGGGTTATAAAGTATTTAATTAATCTAATTATTGGGTTTTAATGTTTGTTTTTTATTTTGATGATATAAAATTTGATTACGATATTTTTTGTAAATATTTTTCAGTAGTATGGGTGGTGCCCAGAGCCGGACTTGAACCGGCACGGAAAAATTTCCGAGGGATTTTAAGTCCCTTGTGTCTACCATTCCACCACCTGGGCAAAAAATAAAAAATGGAGCGGGAAACGAGATTCGAACTCGCGACCCTAACCTTGGCAAGGTTATGCTCTACCCCTGAGCTATTCCCGCTTATATTCTTTTTAGGAATTGGAATAATACCCAATGTTTGCTTAAAAATTTATTTTATTTGTAAAAAAATTTATAAATTTTCAAAAAATTATAAGAGTTTTTTGATACAATTATCTAAATATCAACCAAATATGGGGTTATAGCTCAGCTGGGAGAGCGCTTGAATGGCATTCAAGAGGTCGGCGGTTCGATCCCGCTTAACTCCACCATTTTACTTATTTTTCTTTATTTCTTTTTATTTACAAAATGTCATTAAAATTGTTATTTGTTAAAGTTTTGGTGTTTTACTTTTTTACCTTGTTTTAGGCAATTTTGATGGACTAAATCAGGCTTACTGTAAAAAGTCCTGTAAATTATTTGGAAGTATGGGTTCTGTTAAAAAACAATCTAACCGATAAAATAGACGGTAGGAAATTTATTTTAAATAAAAGGTGGTTTTATATCTATTAAAGATATAAATAATTAATATTTATGTTTTTTTGTTATTGCACTTTAATTTGTTATTGTATTTTTAATGTAAGTATAATAATTTTGAGTTGCTTATTACAAGCAACTCAAAAATTGGTTTATTCTTTTACAACACCATCTTTTGCAAAAGCTTGAAGATAGCGAAGTATTCTATCTTTTTCTTTATCGTTTATCTTAGCAAATGTTTGCATTGCTAAAAGATATGCTTCCCACTCTGACATTAAATGCTCTTTTGGCTTATGTGCAGCGTGGCATGAGCTACAAGTATCATAGTAAGTCAGGTCTATCTCTTCCCAAGATGTTAGCTCATCATCTGTTAGTTCTTTTGTTTTTATTAAAAAGGTATCTTTGCTTTTAGCATCTTTGTCGTTTAGTTTATAAAATACAAAAAATGGCTCTTTTTTTAAAGCAATTACTTTTTTATCTGTGTCTGAAACCTCGCCACTTATTTGAACAAGGCTCATATCACCATCTTTTTTTAATACTTCAACAGAAGTTCCTTCGTATATCTCGCCAACAACTTTTTTTGTTTGCGGATCCATAAGATCCGCTTTGATATTGTTTATATACATAGTTTGTGCAAATGCAAAATTTGCTAAAAATATTGCTAAAATTGCTATAAGTTTTTTCATTTATGCTCCTTTTACTTTAGGTGCTTTTACACCTTCATATGCTTTTGCATCAACTTTTCTAATCGCAGCCAAGCAAGTATTTACAGATGTAGCTTGAGCCATAGTTGATGTAGGTATAGATGTAGTAAGTAAGTTTACATGTCCTGCTTTACATCTTGGTTTTTCATCGTTTACATTTTCTGGATCATACCAAGCGCCTTCCTCAACAGCTATAACGCCTTGCATGATATTTTTGCTTACAACTGCACCACACAAGATAGCGCCTCTATCATTGTAAACTTCTACAACATCACCATCTTTGATTCCGAATTTTTTGGCATCTTCGTCATTTATAACAACAGGCTCTCTGTTTGTAACTTTATAAGCTTTTCTTACAAATGAGTTATCAAGCTGAGAGTGGATTCTGTATTTTGGATGTGGGCTTAGCACGTGAAGCGGGTATTTTTCAGTTTTTTCTTCATCTCCAAGCCATTCAGCTGGTTCTAGCCAGATTGGGTGACCTTTGAAATCTTCTAGTTTAAAATCAGCAAATTTTTGAGAGAAAATTTGTATTTTGCCAGTTTCAGTAGCAAGTTTGTTTGTAACTGGATCTTCTCTAAATTTAGCATGGCGAACGAATTTTTTAGCATCTTCATCAGGCTCAAAATAAAGATAACCTTTATCCCAAAACTCTTCAAAACTCATATAATTAGGGCAATCGCTCTTATCATATAACCCTTTGATTCTCTCTTCTTTTGTCTTGTTGCCTGTAAATTTACGATGTGCTTTGTCGCTTATCATCTTAGCCATATCAGCAAATACATCATAGTCGTTTCTAGCTTCCCATAATGGTTCTATTACTTTTTTCATCGCATAAACATAATCTTGTGAGTATGAGCCACCATAGCTTATATCATCTCTTTCAAGTGGAGTTGTAGATGGTAAAACTATATCAGCCATTTTTGCCATAGGCGTCCACCAAGGCTCATGAACTACAACTGTATCAAGTGTGCGTATGGCTTTTATAAGTTCGTTTGTATTTGGATGGTGTCCTAGTAGTGTAGCACCTGTGATATATAGCATTTTTAGATCAGGATATGTCATATGCCCGCCTTTGAAGTTTATCTTCTTGCCAGGATTTAAGATTGCTTCACTAATACGAGATGCAGGTATACTTACATCTACTTTATTTTTGCCTTGTGGTAAGCCTCCAGGAAGCATAGCGCCAGAGAATGCTTGTCCGCCACCACTATAATGCATTGAAAAACCAAATCCACCGCCAGGTAAGCCAACTTGTCCTATCATAGCTGCAAGAACCATAAGCATCCAGTCAGCTTGTTCGCCGTGATGAGCTCTTTGCATAGACCAGTTACCAGCTAGGAATGTTCTATTTTTTACAAATGTATCAGCAAGTGCTTTTATGATTTTTTCATCTACGCCTGTTATTTTAGCAGCCCAAGCTGGAGTTTTTTCTACTTTATCTTCTGTTTTTCCAAGTAGATAAGGTAAGAATTTATCAAAACCAAATGTATATTTTTCTATAAATTCTTTGTCATATTGCTTGCTTGTATAAAGATAGTGAGCCATACCAAGCATTAAAGCAACATCGGTATTTGGGCGAATTTTAATCCACTCAGCACCAAAACGGTTTGCTATTTCGGTGTATTGAGGGTCAATTGTTATAAATTTTATACCTGATTTTTCATACTTATCATAATATGGGTTATTCCCACGATTTGCAATTTTATAATCAATTTGATTACACTTTAACAAATCAGCACCCCACATAACATATACTTTTGTATTTTCAAGTATAACCTCGTGAGATGTTTGAAGTGAATAAACTTCTAAATCACCCATGATAGTTGCATTTACTTTACCAGCCGCACCGTTGCTGTATTCGCCATCAGTTCCAACTGCTCCGCCGATAGAAGTGTTAAAAAATCTTCCAGCTACCGCACCGCAGTTGTGTAAAAGACCAGGGTGTCCCCAGCCACTATAGCTTGCATTGTGTATCTCTTCTGGTTTAAGCGTTTTTAGTTTATCTACTATAAGTTTCATTGCCTCGTCCCAACTAACGCGAACAAACTCTTCTTTTCCGCGAAGTTCTGGTGAGTTTTTGCCTTCTAAGTAGCTTTTTCTAACGCAAGGATATTTTACCCTAGTATCTGAATAAACTCTATCTATCCAAGCTTCATTTCCTGGGAATTTTGGATCTTTGTCTGATACTTGTGAGCGGATTTTTACTATTTTTCCATCTTTTACATCAGCATAAAAAGCACCTAGGTTTGAAGCATGTGGTATTGTTTTTATATTTTCATCTTTTGCTAAAACAGGATTTGCTGTAATTGCAAGTGCTGTTGCTGCAGATGATTTTAAGAAATTTCTTCTTGAAATTGACATCTATTCTCCTTCTATAAATTTAAATTTTGCAAAGTTTACTATTATAATAAAAATTGTCATTGCATTTTCACTTTTAAACTTAAAATAAGCTTATTATAATAAAATACTCAATTAGGATTTAGGATGATAAATTGAGGTTTAAAGATTTAAATATACTTTTTGTAAATGATGATGATAACATCAATATTTTGCTAAAATCTCAAAAACATAGATTTAAAAATCTATATATTTCTTGTAGCGAAAATTTTTTAAATTTTTATATAAACTGTAATACCAGTTTAGATATGGTTGTTTTGGATTTAGATCCTTTTTATAACAAAAACAAAGATATTGATTTTAAACAAATTTTGTCTATTTGCTCTCATCAGCAGTTCATATTTTTAGCTAAAAATATGAAGACTTATAAAAGGATTTTAAGAGATTTTACAGGTAATAGATCTGTTGTTTTTTTTAAACCCATAAAACTAACAGCAATATTTGATAATATATTATTTTTAAATAAAAAAGATTCAAAACAGATTATAAATTTAAATCATAATGTATCCTTTGATGTTGTTGAAGAAAGATTATATAAAAATGACTCTCAAATTTTTTTAACAAATTTGGAACATAAACTAATACTTCTTTTGATTCAAAACATCAATAAATTGACAACCTTTGAAATCATTGACAATATTGTGTATGATGGAGAGTGTCCATCAAAAATAGCAATGCAAAATTTAGTAGGCCAATTAAGGAGAAAATTAGGATTGAAAATAAAAAGTATCCGATCATCTGGCTATATACTACATAGTTTTAATTAAAAATTATTATATTTAGGAAGAAATTATGATATCAAAAAAATATTATAGATATATTCATTCATTATTTATGGCATTATTTATGACAACATTTATGTCGGGAATTCTTAGTTATATAAATTTAGGCTTAGTTGATGGATTCTTAAAAATTTGGATATCTGGCCAAATAAAAGCATTTGTTGTTGCTTATCCTACAATACTTATTATTTCTCCTTTTGTTGCAAGAATGGCAAATAAAATTTGCAGTAAAGATTAATGCCACAAAAATTTGTGGCATTACTATGTTATATTATATCAGGGTTGCTAAAAGCTGTAAGCTTTGGAGCTTCTCCTTTAAATTTCTCAATATTTACAAGTGCTGTGTGGGATATATTTCCATTTGCTAGTTTTGATGTAGGGATATCAAGAGTTAGCACATTTGCACAACCATTTTTGCAAAGTCCGTTTTTATCAGGGTCATACCAAGCACCTTCGGCTAGTTTTACTACGCCTTGAGATACATTATTTGTTACAAGAGCACCGGCTAAAATTTGTCCCCTTTGATTAAATACCCTAACCAAATCCCCAGTCTTTATTCCAAGTTTTGATGCATCCTTTTCATTTATCCATATAGGCTCTCTATCTGTTATTGAGTATTTGTCTCTTAAAGATGTGTGACTAAGCTGAGAGTGAAGTCTATCTGCTGGGTGTGGGCTTAGCATATGAAATTGTGCTGGTTTGTTTTTCATTCCAAGCCATTCTATTGGTTCAAACCAAGTTGGATGAGGTTTACAATCATCATAGTTCATATTTTCTATAGTTTCAGAATAAATTTCAATAAGCCCAGATGGTGTTCCAAGAGCATTTAATATCGGATCCTCTCTGAAGTCGCCAAATCTAACCCAAGATTCGCTTTCAGGAGTTGATGAAAATGTTACCGGTTTATTTTCATTCCAAAATTCTTCAAATGGTTTCATTTCTGTATATAAATCAGGTATTGATTTTACTTGTTTATATGCCCCATCGTAATATTGTTTGATCCAGTCAAATTCTGTTTTTCCATTATCTGTATATGCTATTGCTAATCTATCATCGTATGCTTTTGATAGGTCAGAAAAGATTTGATAATCATCTTTTGACTCTTCAAATTTTTCAACAACTTGTTTCATAGGAACTATATTCATATTTGAATAATCCCCAGTCATAGTTATATCGTTTCTTTCATAAGCTGTCGTTACAGGGAAAACTATGTCAGCCATTTTTGCTGTTGGTGTCCAATACGGTTCATTTACAACAATGGTTCTTGGTTTTTGCCAAGCTTTTCTTAGTTTATTTGTATTTTGATGATGAACAAAAGGATTACCACCAACCCAGTATATAAAGTCTATATCAGGGTAGGTTATTTTTTTGCCGTTATGATCTATTGTTTTTCCTGGATTTAGTAATGCATCGGCTATTCTTGCCACAGGAAACGCATATTTTGTCGCTTCTTGTAGCCAACTTTGTCCGGTGCCATTGTCTGTATTTGCTTTTGCTACAAATCTTCCATTTTTATCAAAAGCACCACTATTTGTTCCTATAAACTCGCCTTTTTTATTAAAATTTCCAACACTTGCACTATTTACACCACCTATAACACCACCTTTGGTAGTAGGTGCACCACCGTTTGAATAGTGATAACTAAGACCAAACCCGCCACCTTCTAGACCTATTTGCCCAAGCATGGAAGCTAGTGTAACAAGCATCCAATGTGGTTGTTCTCCGTGTTGTGCTCTTTGCATTCCCCAGCCACTCATAAGCATTGTTCTATTGTTAAAAAATGTTTCAGCTAGTTGTTTTATCTTTTCTTCGCTTATTCCGCTTATTTTACTTGCCCATTTTACATCTTTTGCTACACCATCTTCTTTGCCAGTTAAATAAGGTATAAATTTATCAAAACCAACTGTATAATCTTGTATAAAATCTTTATCGTATTTGTTGTTTGTATATAGATAGTGTGCTATACCCATCATTAAGGCTACATCTGTGTTTGGTCTTGGTGCTATCCATTCAGCTTTGTCAAAATACTGTGCTGTTTCTGATCTTATAGGGTCTATTATTATTACTTTTTTGTTGCTTTTTTTGAGTTGTTCTAGATATTTAAAGCCTTGTTCATCTGTTGAAGTCCATGCAATTCTTAGTGTTGATAAAGGATTTGCTCCCCAGATAACGACTACCTGTGAACTTTCTAACACCACAGGCCAACTTGTTTGTTGTTCATAAACTTCTATGCTTCCCACTACGTGCGGCATTATGATTTGCGATGCAGCAGTAGAATAATCCCCTAAAGACCCAACAAACCCACCGCTTAAATTCATAAACCTATGTAATAAAATTCTTGAATTGTGAACATTTCCACTTGATTTCCATCCGTAACTTCCTGCAAATACAGCTGTGTTGCCTTTTTGCTTTCTTGTTTTTTTAAGCTCGTTTGCAACAAGTTTAATCGCATCTTCATATTTAACTCTTACCCACTCATCTTTGCCCCTAAGTTCGGGTTTTGGGTTGTCTGGATTTTCAAGGTAACTTTTTCTTACCATAGGGTATTTGACACGAGTTTTATAAACCATATCTTGTGTGTAGTATTGAAGTGGATTATAAATTTCGCTTGTTTTTTGATATGGTTTTGAGCCAATTATTTTTCCCTCTTTAACATCAACTTCAAGCATTCCCCAGTGAGCACCAGTTAGAACTTTTCCATTTTTTATAAGACCAGTATTTAGCTCATCTGCCATTAAATTTAAAGCCGTTACATTTGAAATTAATGGCATACTAGCAACTAAACCACCTAATTTTAAAGCATCTCGTCTTTGCATGATTTTCTCCTTTATTTAGCGTTTTTATCTGATGCGTTTTTTTGAAGGTATTGTATAACAAGCCACTCATCTTTTTTATCAATAGCTGTTCTGCTTAGCATTGATTTTAATAAGCTAGGCCACTGATTTGCCTTATAGCTTGTTGGTTTATGAAGCGAGTGGCAGGTGCCACAATTGTTTTCGTAAATGTTTTTGGCCTTATTAAATATTGGCTCTAAATCACTGCTAAAACCGCCATCTTTTGCAAAAACTTCTGTTTTTACTAGATTCCATTTACCATTTTTTCCTTCTTCTATGACTTTTATGTCTATTTTTGCTGTTTTTGATAAAGCAAGTGTAAAAATACGCTCAGAGTCATTGAAGTATATTACATTTTTTACATCAGGGTTTTGATAGCCTTTAACCTCTAATTTTAGCATGTCTCCATTTTTTTCTAAAATTTTAACACCATTTGTTGGAAGTAGTCTGCCTATTGATTTTGTAGCCTTTGTATCAGCAAACACCGGTTTTACAACATCTGTATAAACTTCACTATTTGCATATAAAAAACATATTAATAGTGATGAAAGTAGTAGTTTTTTCATTTAGTTTCCTTAAAATAACTTCAAGTATTATATACGGAAAATAATTAAAAACTAATTTATTTATATATTTTAATAATTAAAAAGATTTTTTTATGTAATTTTAATATAATATAAAAAGCCAAGATTTCTTGACTTTTTATCTGTATATTGAAAGATTATTTGTAAGATGTTATGTTTAAGCCAAAACCGCTTATACCGACAAATTCTTTGTTTTTGCTAGAACTAAGTAGTTCTATATCTTTTACTCTAAAATATTTTAAAATTTGTGCTCCTATGCCATAGTCTTTTGTGTTTGCCTCATTTTTTTCACTATCTAAAAATACTAAAATTCCACCATTTTCTTTTAGGTATTTTATACTTTGCACAAACTCATCAAATTTCAAAGAGCTTAGAAGTTCATAGTCTTTTGCGATTTTTTGAAATTTAACACTTGTTTGTGGATTTATTTTTCCAAATGTAAATGCAACATGTGTTAGGTTTTTGTGATCTTTGATTTCATATTTTTTGCATTCAAAATCAAACAATGAAGAATCACTTGAGCTTTCTACAGTTATCAGGCTTTCACTATTTAAACGATATTCAACCAACTCAGAAACAGAAACCATGTTTAAATCATATTTGGCACAAAACTCTTCTAAATAATCCCTGCGAGCCATAGTCCCATCTTCTTTTACTATCTCGCATATTGCGGCCATTGGTGCAAGTCCTGCGAGTTTGCATATATCAACAGAGCCTTCTGTGTGTCCTGTTCTTTCAAGAACCCCTCCATTTTTTGCTATAAGTGGAAATATATGTCCAGGCCTTACAAAATCATCAGGTTTTGAAAGAGGATTTGCAGCAAGTCTCATAGTAAAATCTCTTTCATATGCGCTAACTCCTGTTGTTACCTCTTTTGCATCTATTGTTATTGTAAAAGCTGTTTCATGGCTAGATGTGTTTTTGGAAACCATAAGTGGTAGATCTAGCCTTTTTGCATTTTCTTGATCCATTGCAAGGCATAATACACCTTTTGCATGAGTGATTGCAAAATTTACCTTTTGCATATCGCTTAATGCTGCTGGAAAAACCAAATCCCCTTCATTTTCTCTATCTTCATCATCAACCATAACAATCATTTTACCATTTTGTAAATCCTGTATGGCTTGTCTTACTTTTTGAAATTTCATAATTTTCCTTAATATAAAAATTACTTAAATTATAGCCACAAGTGAATTAAAAAAGATTAAAGCCTTATGATTGTTGTTTGTTTATATAGTATCTATAATAAGCATGGCTATTTACTCTTTCTTCTTCTGGTGGAAGTTTGTTGTAATCTCCATAAGTTATTTTTAATACAGGATCAAAGTGCTTAATTATCATATATTTACGATTCTCGAAATCACAATAAGTGTATTCTTCAAAATCTTCACTATCGTATATTTCTCTCATGTCTCCTGTGCAGACACCTATAAATTTTGTTTTTTTACTATTGTATTTTGTTTCTTCTTCGTATAGTTTTTGTATTATATTACATCGTTTGATGATAAATTTATGGTATAAAAATCTTGGAAAATTTGTTACAGCTTTTAGGTACGTTGTATGTTTTTTGCCTGTTTTATTATAGTTTAAAAAACTACTTAATAATAGTTGTCTTTTGTAATTTTTTATTTTAGATAATTGCATTTTTGGATTTTCTTCATCTCTATAATCTAAAGGAAAAATATCTATAAAAACACCAAAATTTTTAATTATTGGTATGGTTTTATCTATTTGCTCACCTTTGTATTTTTTTGAACAAAGCTTTGCAAAATAAAGATAGTAATCATCATCTTTGTTATAATCTATTATAAAATAATCTTCTGATTTTTCTAATAGTTTTAATAGTTTTTCATAATTTTCTCTTGTTAGAAAAATATCAAAATCATCGTCCCATGGTATAAAACCTTTATGTCTTACAGCACCTATTAATGTTCCGTAAGCAAGTGAATATTTGATATCATTTTTTATACATATGTCATGTATATAATCCATCATTTCAAGCATAACTTTTTTAGCTTGTTCAACAGTTATATATTGCATTTTAGTCCTTTAATTTTTTGTTTTATTTCTTCCAAGTCTGTTTTATCGTCTATTTCACCTACAAATTTATTTTCAACATATTCGTTTTGCACATTTATTTTGTTTAAATTTTTAATTATTAAATCATCGTAATATAATTTTGAATTTTCAAAAAAATCTATAGTTAGATTGCAAATTTGTTCTTTTATAATAGCTCCATCTTTTTTGTTAAAAAAACTTATACCAAGCAAAGATGGCGCTACTTCATTTGAAATTTCTATCCCGATTATTCTGTTATTGTGTGTTTTAACAACCCATTCTTTTTTATCGCTTTTTTTTCTAGTAGTTGTATAATATCTAGAATAATTTTGCTTTGTAAAGATGTTTTTTAGTAATACAACATCTGCATCTATTAAAAAACTATCACCAAAATACTCTAATGCAACTTTTAAAGAATATGCGTTATTGTAGTTTTTGTATAATTCATTATGTAGTAATTTAACATTATATTTTTCTTCTAAAAAATTAAAATTTTCCGCTAAGTAACCAGTTACAATATATATATCAAAAACTCCAGACTCATTTAAAAATTTAATAGTTCTTTCTATGTTTGGAATTCCATCTATTTCAAAAAGAGCTTTATGTTTATTCTTGGTAAGTTCTTTTAATCTAGAACCCAAGCCTGCTGCTAAAATAATTGCGTTCATTTTTTTATCCTTATATATTTGTCATTATAGAGCCAATAATAATTAAAATAGAAGCTATTGTTATTTCGAATGTTATATTGTCACCAAACAAATAACTAATAACTATGGCCCAAAATGGGTAAGATATATTTAATCCCATTGCTTTTATAGTGCCGAGCCTATCAATGCTTTTATAGTATAAAAAATAGGACATTGTTCCAAAAAATGAAGCCAAAATAATAAAATTTAAATAATTATAATTTTGAATGTTAGTTATATTATTTTTTGTAAAATATATAGAAAAAATAATACAAAGCATAAACAATATAGAGCTTGTGAGTTGTCTTATGAAGACTATGTTTATTGGTTGGATATCTTCTTTGAGTGCTAAATTAATTATAACACACTCCATTCCCCAACCAAAAGCACACAACAAACCAAACAAAACACCATAGCTATTAAATTCTATATCATTATATAATACAATAGATGTATACATTGTAGATAAAATTGAAATTATAAAGCCAATACTAGCTATTTTAGACAATTTTTCTTTTAGTATTGTTTTTGAAAAAATAACACCAATCAAAGGATATAATGCACTTAAAATAGATGCGCTAATGCCTATATATTTGATCGACATTATAAAAGAACCCATTCCTACAAAACTACCAAAAAATGATGCAATTACTACAATTTTTAATTTATTTATGTTTATGGATTTTAATTGATACAAGTATTGTTTGTTAATCAGTATAAAAATAAAAACTATAACAAAACTAAAAAAATCGTGAATAAAAGCTAGTATTAATGAGTTTAACGATGTAAGACTTAGTGTATATGTATCCGCACCCCAGAAAATACCACTGAGTATACCAAAAAAATACTTTAGCATTTTCTTAGTAAAGCATTTTCTAATCTTTTAGAAGCATATTGTATATACTCTTTTCTCTTGTGTGGTGTTATGTTTTTATTGCTTAGCTTTACCAAGGTCCAAGTGCACCACAATATATCTTGTATACTTTTAAAAATTTTAATTTTTTCATATTCATTATCTGTTATTTTGTAGGCATCTAAAAATATGTTTTCTTGCTTTTTTGATAAGTTGCCTTCTAAAAATAAAGATGCTATATCCCAACATATATCATTTAATCCCGAATACTCCCAGTCAATAATATAAATTCTTTTATCTTTTTCACAATATAAAATATTTTCAGGAACTAAATCCCCGTGGGTTGGAACCAATTTATAGTTTTTGTTGTTCTTGTTTATAAAATTAATTTTTTCAACCAAGTTATCAAATAAATCAAATAGTTTTTTTAAATTATTAAAAATATTAAATGAATTACTATCTATAAGTGCTAAATATTTTTTTAATTCATATGATGGGTCAAATAAATTTTTAAATTTCATATCTGAATCATGAATTTCTTTTAATTTTACAGCTATTAATGTTAAATAATTACATACAGTTTCTTGCTTGAGTGTTTGAGAATTATCTAAAAATCTAGTTATTTTCACTCCGCTTTCTTCGCAAAAAAATAGAGTTTCAACATTAAATCCATATTTAGATGATTCTGTTTGATTTATTTTCTCAAATTCTCTATTTATCATATTATTTGAGCTATTACCAGGCAGTCTGACGACAAATTTATTTTGCCCAGATTGAGCTAGAAAATTAAAATTTGTCATACCTCCTAGGGCATTAATGTAATCAAGTTTTATGTTTAGTTTAGAGTTAAAAATAAGGTTTATTTTATCTTCGCTACTCAAGTATTGCCTTTTTTGAATAACCCTCTTTTAATAAGAGGGTATTATGAAGTTATTTTTTAGGGGTTGTAAGCATGTTTACATATCTGCCTTCAATGATTGGCTCTTTATCTCTGTCGGCATATTCTTTTACAGTTTCCCATACTTTTTCAAGTATTGCAACACCAGCCTCAGGCGAACTCATCTCTCTACCTTTTAAAAATACACGGAATTTAACATGTTTGCCTTCTGATAAGAATTCAAGTGCATGTTTAACTTTATAGTTTATATCATTTTGTGCTATTTTTACAGAAAGTTTTATCTCTTTTACTTCAATAACTTTTTGTTTTTTCTTAGCCTCTTTTTGTTTCTTTTCTTGTTGATAACGGAACTTTCCGTAGTCCATTACTTTACAAACTGGTGGTTTGCCATCAGGGGCTATTAAAACCAAATCCATTCCAGCATCTTGGGCTATTTTTAAAGCCTCTGCTCTTGATATAACACCATAAGCTGTACCATCATCGCCAATACATCTAACCTCGTTTGCTCTTATGTCTTCGTTGAGCAATACTTCATTTTCTCTACTCAAAAATGTACCTCACTAAGTTTCTCCTTTGTTAAATTTATAAAATCCACTAAGCTCATATCGCTTTGTG
This sequence comes from Campylobacter pinnipediorum subsp. pinnipediorum, assembly GCF_002021925.1. NCBI lineage: Bacteria > Pseudomonadati > Campylobacterota > Epsilonproteobacteria > Campylobacterales > Campylobacteraceae > Campylobacter > Campylobacter pinnipediorum. The sequence continues at coordinate 1,642,800 of NZ_CP012546.1, read as the reverse complement.
TTCTTGCTTGCCTATCTCTTAGAGCAATTGTTTTGTTGGCAACTTCACTATCACCAATTACCACTATCATAGGCACCTTTTGTTTTTCAGCCGTTCTTATTCTTTTGTTTAGACTTTCATTTTTGCTAGCAACTTCGCTATCAATATTTATCTTTCTTAATTCACTAGCGATTTGTTTTGCATAGTCTAAATGAGCATCAGATATAGGAACAATAACTACTTGTGTGGGTGCTATAAAAAATGGCAATTCGCCTGCTGTATGCTCAAGTAAAATTCCTATAAATCTCTCAAAACTACCAAGCAATGCACGGTGAAGCATTACAGGTCTTTGTCTTTCATTATTGCTATCAATGTATCCTAGATCAAAACGTTCAGGCAAGTTAAAGTCTACTTGTATTGTTCCGCATTGCCATTTACGTTTTAAGGCATCTGTGATTTTTATATCTATCTTTGGTCCATAAAAAGCACCGCCACCTTCATCTATTCCGTATTTAAATCCATTTTCGTCAAGTGCTTCTTTTAAAGCTTTTGTAGCAACTTCCCAAATTTCATCATTACCTATCGCCTTGGCTGGTCTTGTTGAGATCTCCATCTCATATTCAAAGCCAAAACTTTTCATTATATCACCAGCAAATTTTAAAATTTCAAGTATGTTTTCTTTTATTTGGCTAGGCATACAAAATATATGAGAGTCATCTTGTGCAAATTCTCTTACTCTAAACAAGCCGTGTAAAACCCCGCTTTTTTCGTGTCTATGAACTACACCATATTCAAAAAATTTAAGCGGTAAATCTCTATAAGATCTTATATCTGTTTGATAAACTTTGATATGTCCTACGCAGTTCATTGGTTTTATACCATATTCAGTATCATCTATAGTCGTAAAATACATATTTTCTTTATAGTTTGCATAGTGTCCGCTTTTTTTCCAAACATCAGCTTTTAAAAGCTCTGGTCCACGAACAGGCTCATATCCACGGTCTCTATGTGCTTTATATAAAAGTTGTTCTAATTTAGAACGTAATCTTCCACCATTTGGTAGCCACATAGCAAGTCCGCCACCGATCTCTTCATCAAATGCAAATAGTTTCATATCCACACCAAGTCTTCTGTGATCGCGTTTTTTTGCTTCTTCTATTATGCGGATATGCTCTTTTAGGCTCTCTTTGTCTGCATATGCGGTTCCGTAAATTCTATTTAACATCTCTCTGTTTTCATCACCGCCAAGATATGCGCCAGCTACACGAGTTAGTTTAAAAAATCTTAAAAATTTTGTATTTGGAACGTGTGGTCCTCTACAAAGATCTTCAAATTCGCCTTGAGAGTAGCTACTTACTTCACCATCTGGAATTCTTTTCAATACTTCTTGCTTTAAATCATCGTTTTTAAATTTTTCAGTCATTGCTGATTTTGTTGAGCTAGTTTTTACTATATCATTTCTTTTATCAGCTAACTCTTTCATCTTTTTTTCTATGGCATCAAGATCACTTTCACCAAGTTTCGTTCCATTTTCATCTACTCTAAAATCATAATAAAATCCATCTTCAACATTTGGACCTACGAAAAACTTAGCTTCTGGGTATATTGACTTGATGGCTTCTGCCATTAAGTGTGCACAGGAGTGTCTTATCACATGTAGTGCATCTTTTGAGTTGTCAAAATATATAGGCTCAGCCAGATTTTCTCTTCCAGCTATACTTTGAGTGTCTATTATCTCACCATTTAGTTTATATGCGATTATTTCGCTCATCTTGTAAATTTCCTTTTTTTATATCAAATTGTCTTTTTTACATTAAAAGAACTAAGCACGATTTTATCTAAATGGTTTTTAAACAATACTTAATAATTTATTTTGTAGTTATTTGAGAGTTTATGTGTTGCGGTTTTTTACAATGTTTTAAATTAAAAATATATTTTTATATATTTTATAAATATAATTTATTATATTTTAAGAAAATTAGACATATAATTACGCTGATTTTAAAAAATAATCGTCTTTGATTATTTTCTCCAGTAAAGACTATTTGGATGTGGTAGCCTCACATCCAAATTTTTGATATTATAGGTAACCTTGATCTATCATAGCATCAGCAACTTTTCTAAAACCAGCGATATTAGAACCTAATACTATATTTCCTTCTTGTCCAAATTCTTTACTTGTTTCATAAGCAAGTTCAAAAATATGTTTCATTATGCCTTGTAAATTTGAATCAACTTCATCAAAACTCCAAGAAGTCATACCAGCATTTTGCATCATTTCAAGTCCACTTGTTGCAACACCACCAGCATTTGCAGCTTTAGCAGGAGCAAAGTAGAAATCTTTTTGTGCTAGCATAAAGTCTATAGCTTCAAGTGTGCTTGGCATATTTGCCCCTTCGCAAACAAAACGACAACCATTAGCATATAATGTTTTGATATCTTCTAAATTTAGCTCATTTTGTGTAGCACTTGGGAATGCACCATCGCAAGGAACGCTCCAAACACCATTTGATCCAGCTTTGTATTCTGTGCTAGGTGTGTATTTTGCATTTGGTTTAGATTTTACGTATTCGCTAAGTCTAGCTCTTTTTACCTCTTTAAGTTCTTTAAGAAGTGCTACATCAATACCATCAGGATCATACACAAAGCCGTTTGAATCAGATACTGTGATAGCTGTTGCTCCAAGTTCTTTTAGTTTTTCAACAGTATAGATAGCAACGTTACCAGAACCACTTACGGCACATTTTTTACCTTCTAGTCCAAGACCAGCTTTTTTAAGCATATTATCTATAAAGTATACAGCACCATATCCAGTCGCTTCTGTTCTTGCTAAACTTCCGCCCCAGTTTAGACCTTTACCTGTTAAAATTCCATCATAAAGACCAGTTAGTTTTTTGTATTGTCCAAAAAGATAGCCTATTTCACGACCACCAACACCGATATCTCCAGCCGGAACATCTGTTGTGTTACCTATATGGCGATATAATTCACTCATAAAGCTTTGGCAAAATCTCATAATTTCATTATCGCTCTTTCCTTTTGGGTCAAAATCACTTCCGCCTTTTCCGCCACCCATACTTACACCTGTTAGAGAGTTTTTAAAGATTTGCTCAAATCCTAAAAATTTCAAGACACCTAAATTTACGCTTGGATGAAATCTAAGACCACCTTTGTATGGCCCAATTGCTGAATTAAACTGAACTCTGTAGCCATTATTTACTTTCGGTTTTCCATTGTCATCTACATAGGTAACTCTAAAGCTTACAACACGCTCAGGGATTGTTATTCTTTCTAATATAGCGTGATTTTCATATTTTTTATTGCTATTTAGTAGTGGTTCAAGGCTGTAAAGCACCTCTGTAGCTGCTTGTATAAAGACCTCTTGCCCAACACATGATTTTTTTAAATCTTCTAAGATTTTATTTATGTAAGTGTTCATGCTCTGTATCTCCTTGTTTTTTTTGAAATCTATATTTTAAATATTAGCATGCCTATAATTTTTTTAGTTTGATTTTAAATTAATAATTTTATCTTAGTCGTTTGATGTTACTATTTGAAACTTTTAAAATTTTAGATGGGTTATTGTTTTGAAATTTTTCATCAATAATTACATCAGCTACGCTTCTTGCCCATACTTCATCAAAAGGTTTTTCATGCAAATTTGCAGAACTAGAAAACATCCATCCGTGCAAATCCAAAAAATTAGAGTGTCTGTTGTCTTTTATAACTCTTATCGCTTTTAAGCTTGGATATAAAAAAGTTGTTTTTTTTGATTTTCTAATTCTATTTTTAAATTTATTTGGCACTCTTGTAAGTTCTGACAAAATTTTAAATTTAGATGTTGTTATAACACAAAGTTTGTCTAATTGTCTATTTTTTATTTTATTTATTTCATTTGCATTTTTACTTAAAAAACCAGCTGTTGTATCTGTTTGTGCTAAAAAAATCATATTAAAATCCTAGTGTGATTATATTTTATCTGTGTTTATTTTAATTATATTTTGGTAAAATCTTGCAAAATTTATAATAAATTTAAGGTAAAAACATGGAAAGAAAAAAGATTTATAACCCAAAATCAAACGAAACACTAACTGATAGAAGGGTGTTTAACGGAAATCCTCACGGAATATTAAATTTCACAAAAGCAAAATATCAATGGGCTTTAAAGCTTTGGGATTTAATGGAAGCAAATACTTGGTTTCCAAAAGAGGTTGATGTTAGTGCTGATGTTAGAGATTATAATTACAATTTAACACAAGCTGAAAGAAGAATGTATGATCTAGTATGGAGTCAGCTTATATCAATGGATAGTTTTCAAACAAATAACTTAGCAGATAATATAAATCCATATATAACAGCACCTGAGATAAATGCCTGTTTGGCTCGTCAAGCCTATGAAGAGGCAAATCATAGCAAGTCTTATGCGGTTATGGTTGAAGCCATATCTGACAATACAGACCTTATTTATGAGATGGAAAAACATGATGATGTTTTAAGAGAGAAAAATGACTATATTTCTGGTTTGTATGAGGAATTAGCAGGAGAGGTTACTGATGAGAAGCTTTTGCTTGCTATGGTAGCAAATCAAATCCTAGAAGGAATATATTTTTATAGCGGATTTACCGCGATATATGCACTAGCTCGTGCTGGAAAAATGCTTGGTTCGGCCCAGATGATAAGGTTTATCCAAAGGGATGAGATAACACACTTACTTTTATTTCAAAATATGATAAACTCTGTAAGAAATGAAAGACCTGAGCTTTTTACAGCTGAGATTGAAGAAACAATCTATGATATGTTTAAAAAAGCTGGCGATTTAGAGATAAAATGGGGTAAATATATAACTCAAAATCAGATTATGGGCTTTACTGATGATATCATACAAGAGTATATTCATTATCTTGTAGATCAGCGTTTAGTAGCTATTGGATTAAAAAGAATTTATAATGCAAAACATCCTATAAAATGGGTTGATGATTTTTCTAAATTTAATGATCAAAAGTCTAATTTCTTTGAGAGTAAGGTTACAAACTATTCTAAGGGAAGTTTGAGTTTTGATGATTTCTGATTTGGTCTATATTTTTACTTATGGTTCGCTTTTAAACAAAGAAAGTTTAAAAAACTATCGACAAAGAGCGAATCTATAATTTTTAATGTTTTAAAATATAATTTATGAGTATAAAAAATAAAATTAGAATATTTTACATTATGATTTAACTGATATATTGATAGAATTAGAGAGGAATTGCTTTTATGGATGAAGCGAAGTGGTTAAAAGTATTTTTTATATTTACCATAATAATTTGTTTCATAATTAGTTTTGCAAATTATATCGTAGATCCTTTTCAGCAATTTAGGATATCTAACTTTTATGATATAAAATTAAAGAACAGCAATATTTAAATGCTGGGTTAGCAAAAAATTAATACTTTGATGCTCGAGTATATAAAAGAACATAAATACTTAGTGACTAATGAAAATTATAAGAGTTTAATCGAGGATTTAAAAAATCAAGTGTATGAATATAAATTACCTGATTTTATAACTCAAGAGAATTTTAAAAAGGAATAAGTTTGGATTCATTACAGCAACTAAAATGTAAAAAATTAGCCGATGAGATAGCCGATGAGATAGCATTAACTCCGCTTTTATATAATGCGATAAAAGAGACTGAAAGAGAGATTTTTGTCCCTATAAATGCTCATGCCTATAGCCTTGATGCTCAGCCAATAGATGCAAATCAGTGGATTAGTTCTCCTTTGACTGTTGCAAAAATGACAATGGCTTTAGAATGCGAAAATGTTGATAATATCCTTGAAGTAGGGTGCGGGAGCGGCTATCAGTCAGCTATATTGTCAAAATTAGGACATAGAATTTTTAGTATAGAGCGGATACAAAAACTAGCTAATGAAGCAAAAAAAAGATTTGAAATCTTAAATATAAAAAATGTTCATGTTCGTTTTGATGATGGTAATAATGGCTGGAGGGCATATGCTCCTTATGATAGAATTTTACTTTCAGCGGCCACAGCTAGTGTACCTGAAAGGCTTTTTGAGCAGCTAAAAGTTGGTGGTATTTTAGTTGCGCCAATTGAAAAAAACAGCAAACAATACATTACTAAATTTATAAAGCATGGTGAAAAAGATATAGAAGTTTTACAATCTGATGAGTGTTTGTTTGTGCCGTTATTAAATAATGTTCAAAGTTTGTAGAAAATTTGTAATTTAACTATAAAAAGTATTATTAATGTGAAATTAATATAATATTAATTTCACATTGGATAGAATCCTGTTTTTTTAAAATAATATAATAATAACAAAAATAAGGTCTATAATGAATGTGTTAGTTAAAAATAAAAAATATTATCTTTTGTCTATCGCTTCAGTAGTTTTTTTGCCTGCGGTGGCAGCGGCGGAACAAACTACTACCCCTTTAGCTATATATGGTGATTATAGCAATAAATCCAATGTTGTATCATATACTACGACACCAGTTTCAGAAAAGTATATAGCGTCAACAGAATATGTAGCTCCACTAACTATAAAGTCAGTTGATTATTTAAAAGCTGTAGAAAAATCATATCAATCTTGGATTGCTAATCTAATTCAACAAAAACTATTAGAACAACGTGTTTATAAAAATTTAGAATATAATAGTCTTAGGTTTGGGAATATAAATATTGAAAAACTAGAAAAATATGCAAAAAATGGATATATAAACGATGAACACTTGTCTCATGGTATTGTAATTATTGATGATGTTGCCTATAAGAGTAAAAGTTTTGGAGATAGGCTCTTTGTTGTTAATGGAGAACAATCTAGCTATCACTCTCATGGAACAATGGTTGCTTCTGTATTAAATAGATATGCAAAACAAGGAATAAAATTTTATTCTTATAATGCAGATGCCGGAGGCGGAGGATTGTATCCTTACCCTGGATATTTTGTTCATGCTCATGATAATGGACTGAGAATATTTAGTAACTCTTATGGCAGTGATCCAACTTTAGATAAAGCGCTTATAAAACAACATATAAATCACCATGTTGCAAAATATGCTAGAGAAGATAGTGTGTTTGTGTGGGCTGCAGGCAATGAGCATAAAGACTATGCTACGCGACAATCTTTATATCCTATTGTAGATGATGATGCTAGAAATGGATGGATTGCTGTAGCAGACGTTGATTTAAGAGGCACAAGACCAGGGGATCAGCGTATGACATACGGTGGCAATAGTGCTTCAAACTATATAGGAGAAGAAGCTAAAACCTGGGGTATATCAACTCAAGGAACTTATGGTCTTTATATAGAAGATAAAGATAGCAAAAATGTAAGAATTCAAGTTGCCGGTACATCTGGGGCAACTCCTAGAGTAAGTGCAGCTGCCGCAAATGTATGGCAAAAGTTTCCTTGGATGGATAATCATCTAGTTGTAGTAAGCATACTTTCTAGTGCTGATAAATCTGGGAAAATTTGCACTAACATTAATCAAACTAAATATTGCGGAACAGTTACAGATGGCCCTAATGAAAAATTTGGATGGGGGTATTTAAATCAAGGTAGAGCTTTAAGTGGTCCTGCTAGATTTGATAAACTACTTTTAACAAATAAGGATGCGGTATCAACAACAGATAATGAGATGTATTATAAAGATGGTAAAGAAAGTCAATATAAAAATCAACGCGATTTACTTGTTGTAAATTTTGATTATAGAAATTACATAGATAAAAGTAAGTTAACTTGGGATAATGATATAGCTGGCGATGCCGGGATCTTAAAAAAGGGAACAGGATCTTTATACCTAAGTGGCAAAAACACATATGCTGGTAAAACTATAATAGAAGATGGTGTTTTAGGTATCGGCGACTCTTTAAATTCACAAGTTTATATTTTACAAAAAGGAACTTTGCTTGCAAAAAACAATTCAGATCGTAGTATAAATAAAAAAGTTATTTTAGGTACAACAAATCAAAATAACTATTCATTAGTCAATAAAGGTTCTTTAAATGTTTATGGAAATGGATTGACTATAAATGGAGATTATGAAGGAAAAGAAAACTCTAGAATAGTTATAGATATAGATAAGTCTAATTTAGAAGTTAAAGGGAAAATGAGTCTAGCTGATAATAGTAAACTTGTTGCAGATGTTGAAACATTCACAAGTGATATGTCGCGTGAAGTCAAAACAAGAAAAGTTGTTGAAGCCAATGAAATAAGTGCAAACCGAGATAAAATTATTAGTTTAAAATCAGACAATATTCCTTACTTAGATGTTTCTAATTTTGACATTCAAGATAAAAGTATTAGCGTAAGCTATAAAAGAAATAGCTCAATTAAAGTTTTGCAAAAAATTAACTATACTCCAGCAGCAGCTATGAATACGGCGCAAAATATAGAGGAGCTTTCTAAAACTTTAGAATCTTATGATAGATGGAGTGGTTTTAAAAATAAAGTGCAAATTATGTTTAAAATGAGTCCTTATGTTCTGCCTGCTGCTTTTGATTCTCTTTCTGCTGAAATTTATTCATCATCTCAAGATATTTTATTTAAACAAAATAGATTGTTAAATAAAAAAGTAAGCAACAGGATTATGGATTCTTTTGGCGATACAAGTGATAAAAATAACTTTTATGTTGATGGAATTTTTGGAGAAACATCTATAAACAAAAAAGGATTTGCTAGCGCAAAAGCAAATACAAAAGGTGCTATGTTTGGTGCTGATACTAAAAAAATAGATAATACTTTAATTGGTGCCGTCATTACTCAAAATAAATCAGAGGCTAAATTCTCAAAAAATGCAGGCGATATAGATATAGATTCTATGGGTATTTTTGCATATGGTATGTATGATTTTGACTATTTGTATTTATCTAGTGTGCTTGGTTTTGATAGTTCAAGAGTGAAAGTAAATAGAGATATCTTAGATGATAATTCTAAAGTAAAATATAATAGTAAAGATTATAGTTTATATACAGAACTTGGAAAGAATTTTAAAATAGATAAGTTTTATATAAATCCATATATCGGGTATTCTTTTAATAAACTTGTCCGTGGATCTTTTGCGGAGAAGGAAGCTCTTGGTATAAGTGCTGATTCTAAAAGCTATAACTCTTCTTCGTTGGTCGCAGGATTTAGAGCAAATGCAAAAATAGATAATTTAAATTTAAGTGCAAATATTGCTCATATACATGATGTAAATCCAAATGATTTTGGTTTTAACGCATTTTTTGTAGATGGACAAGGTGGTGCAGTAAGTTTAGCAAAAATAAAAGGAGCTAAACAACCAAGAAATATATCTTGGTTGGGATTTGGAATTTCTTATTCATTACTAGATGGCTTGATGTTGCAAACTAGTTATGATCTTTCTATTCAAGATAAGAAAAAAGATAGTAGTATTTTTACTGTAGGCGCAACTTATAAGTTCTAAAATTTTTAAGCGATTGGATATGTTTTATCTAATCGCTAATTTGTATCAAAAAGACTTTTTTCTTCTCTCTTTATCTTAAAACTTTTTCTTAAAAGAGGTGTTGGCCCATATTTTTGTATCGCTTCTAAATGTGCTTTTGTACCATACCCCTTGTGTTTTTTATAACCGTAGTTTGGATATACATTATCTAAAAGATCCATGCTCTTATCCCTACTCACCTTTGCCAAAATACTAGCTGCGCTTACCTCTTTTATAACACTATCCGCTTTTATAATTGTTTTTATACTTGTTTTATAATCAGTATTTCCATCAAAAATCAACTCATAATCTTTAAAGTATCGTTTAAAACACGTCAAAGCACTTTTTAGACATTTGCTAAGCCCCAACTCATCAATTTGAGAGTTTGAAAAGTATATTATTAGGTATTTTGAGTTTTTTATTATTTTGTCAAAAAGCTCTTCTCTTTTTTTAGGGCTTAATTTTTTTGAGTCATTAAGCCCTTTTATATCTTTTAGCAAAACACAGCCTGCAATCACCAAATCCCCAGCTAAGGCGCCACGACCAGCCTCATCAATCCCGCATATTTTTAATGATTTACTTTGCAAAATCAAAAATTTCTTTTATGCTATTTTGATTGTAAACATCATTCATTTTTGCTCTTTGTGAGTTTTCAAAAGCATTTTGAATGATTTTTTCTAATGTATTGTTGTCTATATTTAATTGTTTTAGGCTAGTTGGAGTATTTATTTTATCAAACCACTCTTTTAGTGAGGTTATGCCATCTTTTGCTGATTCTTTGTTAAAAATTTCTTTAGCAAATCTCTTAAAAGCATCTAAATTTTTATCCTTATACCACATCATCCAAGCAGGCATTACGACTGATAAACCAGCTCCGTGGGGACAGTCTGTTATCGCACTCATTGCATGTTCTATCATATGATTTGGAAAATAAAACTTATCGACCCCCAGTTGAGATAGTCCATTAAGCGACATTATTGCAGCCCAAGCAAACTCAGCTCTTGCATTATAATCATCTGGGTTTTTAAGTAAAATTTCTGTATTTTTTATTATGATTTTGATATTTGATTCTATATACATCCTTGTTATGGTTGGGTGGTATGTAGCTGTAAAATACCCCTCTATGCAGTGTGCTATAACATCAGCCGCCGAATATGCTAAATACTTTTTACTTACAGTTTTATGTAAATCTGGGTTTATCACAGATAATGTTGGAAATGTAACCGGCGATGAAAATGAATATTTTTGATTTGTTATGTCATTTGTTATAACACTTCCGCCGTTCATTTCACTGCCGGTTGCAGCTAAAGTTATTATGTCAAAAATTTTAAGTGCTGTTTTTGGCTTTGTATTTGTGAAAAAATCCCAAACATCACCATCATAACAGGCTCCAGCTGCCACAGCTTTTGCACTATCTAAAACAGAACCACCACCGATAGCTAAAATACTATCCACGTTTAGTTCTTTCGCTATATTTATGGCTTCTTTTACCTTGCTTAAAATAGGATTGCTTTTTATTCCACCTAGTGCTTCATATTTTATGCCGTTTTCATTCAGGCTATTTGTTGCCGTGTCGAAAAGCCCGTTTTGTTTTATTCTCTCGCTACCATATAAGATTAATGTTTTTTTAACATTAAAATCTTTCATGTATTTACCAATTTGTTTTTCTTTATCTATCCCAAACTCAATTTTTGTTGGGTTACAAAAACTAAAATTTTTCATTTATAATCCTTAAATTTGATTTACTTCACTACTTCTTGCATTATACACAAACCAGCTTAGTAAAGTAAAAAGTATGACAAAGCCATAGGCTGAGATTATTATAAAATAAGTACTAAAAATGCTATTTTCGGTAATGCTTTTTAACTCATTTATATTGTGAAGAGCGATCAAAATTCCTGCCATAATCCACTCAGTCATTTTTTATCCTACAAATTCTTAATATGTTCATTTCTTCTAGTGGTAACTTTTTCAATTCTTGATGGAGCTTTTTGTATTTTTAATTGTTTGTTTAAATGCATTGCTGCTTTTGGAAAATATAAACTATCACTTAAAGCTTTCATTCTGCTTGGAGCCACTCCATCAATCAAACTCATCCCTTCAGAATCAAACCTTTAATTATACTATATGTGTTTTTCATAAGAGAACCCTAAAATGTTTCCGGAACAGGGAGGCGTCATAACAATATCATTAACCACAGACGCTTCTACCCACTGCTATTGTAGTTACTCTTGGTTCATATAGCATTTCAATACCTTTATAATAAGCTTCCTAATACTCAGGTGTATCTTTTGCTTTTTCTTCTGACATATTATTTGTTTTAGCATAATCTTTTGCATTTTCTTGTATAAATTTTATCTCTTCTTGATGTAATTGTCTATTGTTTAGTTGTACACTAGTATATATGTGATAGCCTAAGTTTGCTCCTTTGTCTTCATCTATTAATCCACCCACTAATATGCCTGTTAGTTTAGATTATATCTTTTAAATTGTCATTAAATTTATATATTGGTTTACTTGTAAATTTTCTTTTAAATATAAATTTATATAAGAGAAACTAAATTTATTAAAAGTGATAATATATGTTTTAGTATATTAGTTTCTCTTTAAATTTAACTATTTGATATAATAGCTTCTTATCTTATCTTCTGCATTTATATCATACTTTTTATTTGGATAGTATATATTAAGTCTTTTCATCTTGTTTATATCTATGTTTTTAATTACAATAGAATCTATCATTTGTTTTATACCCTTCATATAATTTAAATGTAAATTTTCAAATTCTTCGTTGGTTGAGTTTTCTTTTGTAAACTTAAACTTATGTTGAATTACAATAGCATCTTCTTCTCCATTTTTATTATAATATGGGCAGGTTGTATCATAATGGGCAAAGCTATGATAATCTAGTTCTTTTCTATATATTAAACTTGTATAACATTTTAATCCTGCTACATAATTAATATATCTCATACCACTAGCTCTATACTTTAACTCATCTTCATTAAAAGACATCCCTAAATAATGTTTATAAGAAGATTTCGGGTTTGTGAGTAGATCATGAATTAACTCTTTGGGGGTTTTATTATAAAGTGTAGATAAGGTATTAAATTTTGGATCATAAATACTAAAAGTATATACTCTTGCACTTTCTTTCATTCTACCATCATTTAAGATATTTGGAATTTCTCTAAAAAAATATATCTCATTATATTTAGTATTGATACCATTAAAGTATGATTTAAATTTATACTCAGGATAAGAGTTTGGAATATTAAAAGTAAAATAAGGACTTGTTGCTTTTTCATTTGGATTTAAATCTATATTGGTATAAAAGTTTTTTACCTTATTATCTGCATTTATATCATACTTTTTATCTGGATAATACATTCCTTGTTTTATCATTCTATCTTTATCTATATCATAAATTTCTAAAGAGTCAAATATCTCTTTTACATCTTGTTTAAATGCATAATTCATTTGTTGTAGAGTGTAGTTTTTTGTGCTTGATTGTTTAGAACCTTCCAATACTGTTCCACCAGCTGTAAAGATAAAGTCATAGTGAATTCTTATAAGTGTCTCTTTTCCATTTATGTCATAATATGGACAAATGGTATCATGATTTTTATTTCCTAAACCCATGCCTATATTTTTAGAATAAGTATAAGTATAGCATTTAAGCCCTGCTATATAATCAATATATCTTTTATAATATTCTGTTCTTGATTCTATATCATCTTCTAGATCAAAGTCGCTTAAAGGAGCATTGATATAATAATCATAGTGTGTTTTATGTTTAGACAATAAATCATATACTAGCTTGTGTCTTTCTTTTGTTTTATTAAGCTCATATGAAAATATCCTTATATCCTCATTCATCATATTTGGGATGTCTCTATCAAATACAACAAGCTCTTCATCAAATCTATAATAGCCATTGAAAGGTGGCTTCTTAATATCACTTCTAGCCATAGCTGAAAATTTTCTATTTATACTATAAACTCTTGTATCATCTTGCATAATAACTTCCTTGCCATTAACAGGAAGGTCATTAATGCATCCACTAAAAAATATTGTTACGATTATAAATAAAATTATCTTTTTCATTTAATTCCCTATAATTAGCTTTATGATACATTTTATATTGTATTATGTATAAATATATCACATAAAACTAAATTTTAACTATTATTTTCAATATTCATTGAATATAATTAATATGTTTTTATATTATGTTTGGACTCAATCTTTTTAAAATAAAATTCTCAAAAGACAATAAATGAAAATATTTAATTTTAAAATAATTTTTGCTAGCTTGATTATTATGTTTTTAACGGGGTGTATTTCAACAAATTAAGTGAGTGTTATTTTTAACATCTATATTTGCATTAGTTCCACCAAATCCTACTCCTGCACTTACATTAAAGCCTTTATTACTATAAGTATATTCATCTTGTAAAGATATGACATCTAAGTTGTTACCTACATTTAAATTTAATGTATCATTAGCTCTTAGAGTTGCTCCTTTAAATAAAGCATCATTTGCTACATCTATATTTATATTACTTGCACTTATATCTAAATTATGAGTATTTATATTAAGCTCATCTTTGGCTACAACATTACTTCCTTTTATAATTGTATTTGTATTTAGTTTTTTGTTTGTGTTTAAGCTTCTACTTAAATTTTGGAATTTGGTTGAATTTGGATTATTTAAATTTAGAGTTTAGCTTAGATCTAAACTCTCATATAAGTTTAAATATAAATTTATATATTTGTTTATCTATAAATTTTCTTTTAAATATAAATTTACATAAGAGAAACTAAATGCCGTTATAAGTGATAATATATGTTTTAGCATTTAGGTTCTCTTTAAATTTAACTATTTGATATAATAGCTTCTTATCTTATCTTCTGCATTTATATCATACTTTTTATTTGGATAGTATATATTAAGTCTTTTCATCTTGTTTATATCTATGTTTTTAATTACAATAGAATCTATCATTTGTTTTATACCCTTCATATAATTTAAATGTAAATTTTCAAATTCTTCGTTGGTTGAGTTTTCTTTTGTAAACTTAAACTTATGTTGAATTACAATAGCATCTTCTTCTCCATTTTTATTATAATATGGGCAGGTTGTATCATAATGGGCAAAGCTATGATAATCTAGTTCTTTTCTATATATTAAACTTGTATAACATTTTAATCCTGCTACATAATTAATATATCTCATACCACTAGCTCTATACTTTAACTCATCTTCATTAAAAGACATCCCTAAATAATGTTTATAAGAAGATTTCGGGTTTGTGAGTAGATCATGAATTAACTCTTTGGGGGTTTTATTATAAAGTGTAGATAAGGTATTAAATTTTGGATCATAAATACTAAAAGTATATACTCTTGCACTTTCTTTCATTCTACCATCATTTAAGATATTTGGAATTTCTCTAAAAAAATATATCTCATTATATTTAGTATTGATACCATTAAAGTATGATTTAAATTTATACTCAGGATAAGAGTTTGGAATATTAAAAGTAAAATAAGGACTTGTTGCTTTTTCATTTGGATTTAAATCTATATTGGTATAAAAGTTTTTTACCTTATTATCTGCATTTATATCATACTTTTTATCTGGATAATACATTCCTTGTTTTATCATTCTATCTTTATCTATATCATAAATTTCTAAAGAGTCAAATATCTCTTTTACATCTTGTTTAAATGCATAATTCATTTGTTGTAGAGTGTAGTTTTTTGTGCTTGATTGTTTAGAACCTTCCAATACTGTTCCACCAGCTGTAAAGATAAAGTCATAGTGAATTCTTATAAGTGTCTCTTTTCCATTTATGTCATAATATGGACAAATGGTATCATGATTTTTATTTCCTAAACCCATGCCTATATTTTTAGAATAAGTATAAGTATAGCATTTAAGCCCTGCTATATAATCAATATATCTTTTATAATATTCTGTTCTTGATTCTATATCATCTTCTAGATCAAAGTCGCTTAAAGGAGCATTGATATAATAATCATAGTGTGTTTTATGTTTAGACAATAAATCATATACTAGCTTGTGTCTTTCTTTTGTTTTATTAAGCTCATATGAAAATATCCTTATATCCTCTTTCATCATATTTGGGATGTCTCTAAAAATTCTAATAGTATTATAGAAATTATTTAATCGAATAGTCTCAAAAGGATAATTTGGATAAGGGTTAGGGATTGTAAAAGCAAATTTTGGTGCACTTAATTTAGTATTTGGTCCTACTTCTATATAGTGAGATTTGTAAGAACATCCACTAAAAAATATTGTTACGATTATAAATAAGATTATCTTTTTCATTCTCTATACCCACATACTACACCAATATTTTCATAATCCTCACATATATATGAACTATGTGGAGAATCAGATGTAAAAAGCTTAAATATATTTATTAAATTTAATCTATCTAATATATCTGCTTGTTTGTTGACCCCTTTATTTCCACCTAAACCCTCTCCTACAAAGTCACCATCTTTAACTACAGAGTTATACTTATAACCCAATCCTCCTTCAGATGGATCATCAGATATTAATTTGCTCATATCTTTTACATTTACAGGTGAACCAAATGATGAAAAACTTGGTTTACGTTTACCATCTTCTATCTTCATAAAACCTCCTTCATATTTATTAATATATTTTATCCCGCTTTTACCAAGCAAATTTGCTTGTGAATGAAAGGCAAAGTTAACCTTTTCACCTCCTCTACCTTCTATTGTATCTTTAACAAATCTTCCCGTTTGCTTTGCAATACCTGTTGACCAAAGACCTACTTTATCAACTAATGATTCTAGTAAGTCTGGCATAAATCCATATGTTGGGTTATAAGCCACATTTAACTCTACTGGTTTATCTGTTGTTGCTTTGGATTGTCCTGTTTGCTCTAAACCATTTATTATAGCATTAATTTCTGGATTTAAAATTCCATTTACTGAGTTTTGAGAGGTAACTGTATCTTTTGAGATGGTGACTGGTTTTTTAGATATATAAAGCCCTAAACCTTTTAATTTTTCTCTTCCTTTTTCATCTAATCTTTTATAGAATTTAGATTTTTCTATCTCTATATAGCCTTCTTTGTTGTTTTCATGCTTAGGAGACTTTCCATTTACAATCTGCAATACTCTATGCTCAGAATCAGCTGTTCCTGTAAGTACAGGTAAATTTGCAAGTAAACCTCCTCGTCCATTGTTTGGAAGTATTCCAAGGGTCGCTGCAGCTAACACATTTAATGCCTTTCCAAAAGCTGCCTCTACTTTATTATCGCTATATTCATCTGGAAGGGTTGAGGCTACTATGTTCATATTTTTATTCATATTCTCATAATCATGTTTCATCTGCTCTCTTCCATCTCTACTAAGTAGTCTTGTATCTAAGCTAGCATCTACTTTAGAGTTGGTTTGTGAACTATATAACTCATTTGATAGTTTAGATGTATCTGTGTTTAGTCTTTGTAAATCATCTGAGTTAGCTTGATCAAGTATTGTTATACTTCCTTTACCTAGTGTAGCTAGAGTTTTAGAGTTATTTATATTTAGTGAGTTTGATTGATTATAACCTAGTGATGAGATAGTATTAGATACACCATTTACTTTATTGTTTAGACTATCTTTGCTATCACTATCTGATAATGCTAAATTTCTAGTATCTTTATTGTTTAAATTATCTTTATTATCTTTTTTATCATCTTTATCTTTTGAGCTTAGATTTAAATTTATGCCTATTGATTTAGAACTATTGTAATTAGTGTTTGATAGGTTTTCAAAGGTAAGGGTATTTGTTTTAAAGTTTAGCTTTTTATTATCTATAAAGTTAGCTTTATCATCAAATTTACCACTAGCTATTAGCGAACCTTTTAAATGGGTATTGTTTTTAACATCTATATTTACATTAGTTCCTGTTAAAGATGTTAATACACTTTGCTTATTTAATCCTATAGAGTTATTTATATTAAAGCCTGTATTTGCTGAAGATGCTTCACTTACTTCTATACTTGGAACCCTATTGGCTTTTGCATTATCTCCTTTAAATCCTACTCCTGCGCTTACATTAAAGCCTTTATTACTATAAGTATATTCATCTTGTAAAGATATTACATCTAAGTTGTTTCCTACATTTAAATTTAATGTATCATTAGCTCTTAGAGTTGCTCCTTTAAATAAAGCATCATTTACTACATCTATATTTATATTGTTTGATTTTAAATTTGAGTTATTAAATGTTGAAGAGCTAGAGTCATATCTACTTTGTCCATAACCAAGTAAAGCAGATCCTCTTCCACCTCCATACATAGTAAAGTTTACACTACCATTTGTTGATTTAGTATTTTTATTAGTAGAGTCAAAGTCATTACTTGCACTTATATCTAAATTATGAGTATTTATATTAAGCTCATCTTTGGCTACAACATTACTTCCTTTTATAATTGTATTTGTATTTAGTTTTTTGTTTGTGTTTATTAATATATTTGAAGCTTTTACACTTGAAGGTGTAGAGATATTAGTAGTTGATTTAGTATTTGATTTTTCGCCATTTACATCTGCACTTATTCCTGCAGAAAAGCCGTAGGTTGCACTTGAAGCCGCAGCAGCAGCTGCTTGAGAAGCTATGGCTGTTGTTTTAGTAGCTAGATTTATAGTTGCAGCACTTATATCTACTAGATAGTATTTTTCTTGTGATTTTAGATTATCTATTTTATCTACTAAATCCTCTATATCACTATAATCAACTCCAACCTTTTTGTTTTTATAATCATTTTTTAATTCGCCTAATTTATTTTCTAATTTTTTTACTTCTTTTTTATACTTAGTATAATTACTCTTTGTCTGTTTTAATTGCTTGGCAGCTTCTTGGGCTTGCATTACAGTAGTTGCTATCTCTACATATTCATTTTGAGCAGTAAGACTTAAAGAGGCTTTTAAATGCTCTTCTTTTATGCTTTTATCTTTAGTATCGGTTGAATTAAGTATATTTATATCTCCAATCTTTGAGTTTAAAACTACATTACCACCAGCTTTTAAATTACTTCCTTTTATATTTAAATCATCAAGAGAGTTGGCTATAATATTCTCTTTAGCAATTAAATTTGAAGAAAGATTTAGTGTATCTTTTAGTATTTTTGCCTCTTTATCATAACTTGCCTCTGCTATTTGTACTTTTACTTTTGTATTAAATTTTTTCAATCCCTTAATATCATTTTTAATTTGATTAACTAAATTTGATACCTTAACCTCTGTTTTTTTATCCAAGGTTTGCCTATTTGAGTTATCAACGCTTGGAAGTATATCTATTTTACCAGTATCAGCTTTAATGTATATATTTTTATTCGAATTTAAATTTGATCCAACTATAGCTGTACTACCGCTATCTATAATTGTATTACCCTTAGAAACTAAAAGACTTTCTTTGCTTTTAGATTTTACTAACTCATCTTCGTGAAGTTTTTGCGAGTATAGAGGTGTAACGTCTACACCTACTAAGTTTAATGCACCTAGTGGATTAAACTTAGTTTTTTTACTATAATTTACATTTTTTTCTAATTCTTGCCTAGAGGAGATCAATACATCATTTAAGGCTTTAAGCTCTATATCGCCAGCGCTTAATACCTCACTTGCTAAGATATTTATATCTTTTTTTGAGTTTAAGACTATATTGTTGGCCTCTGTTTGAAGCTTCGTGCTATGTAAGTTTAAATTATTATTTGAGTTTAAACTTACACTTCTACTAAATCCTCCAAATCCTTTTTTATTTGTATAGTGAAGCTCTTTAATTGCATAATCTTTTGCTAAGAGATTTATATCATTTTTGGCATTTGCTACTATATTATCTTTTGCTTTAATACTAGCTGCTTCTAAATTTATATCATTATTAGAGTTTAAGAGTATATTTTTAGCTTTTAGCAAAGAAGAGTTTACGCTTTCTTTATAGCTCATATCTCTTGTTGTTTTAGAGCTAAAAAAACCTTTTGAATGAGTTTGTATATCTTTATGCCTTATGCTATTTAAAGCAGTTATATTTAGGTTTTTATCTGCATTGATACCTATAATATTATCTGCTTTTAAATTGCTAGCCTCTATGTTTACATCTTTATTTGAAGAGATTATGATATTGTTTGCATTTAAATTTGAACTAAGATAGTCTGTATTTTTGGTTTTATAAAAATTACTACCTCCTTCATTGTTAAATTCATCTTTTAACTCTTTAGAGTTTATATCTATATTTCCTGTTATAGTAGATAATCTTATGGTGTTTTTTGCTTCAAGGTTGCCAGCTATGTCTTTAATATCTTTTTTTGCATTTATTATTAAGTTGTTATTTGTTGCAATTATAGATGATGGTTTGCTTATTTGAGTATATGTTGTGTTATTATAATTATCTCCGCTTCTTACTTGCTTAACAAATGTTTCATTTATAACACTTCCATATTTTGATACAATATTTATATCACCAGCTTTAATGGTTGCACCATTTTTGTTTGCTATATCTTTGTTTGCTATAAGATTAAGTTTTTTATGTGATAGTAATAATCCTGTGTTGTTTACTATGGTATTAGCTTGTAAATTTAAATACTCTTTTGAAATAATACTTCCGGAGTTTACTAACTTATCTTTTACATCTAGCTTTACATTTTTTGCAGTAATTGTCGCACCATCTATTTTTTTATAATCTTTTGCTAAATAAACGACAGGAACTAATACCTCTTCATTATTTATAACTTTACTTACATACCAAACTATATCCTCTTTTAAATTTGCTAATTGCTCGTGTGTTAGCTCTTTACCTAAAGTTAAACCTAAAATAGAGCTTTGATTTACAGCATTATCCATAAATTTTATATACTGAGCATTTGGATTTGTAAAATAGTTATCATTTATATAAGCTCTTCCTAAATGTCTTCTTAATGCATCACTTACAAGCTTTGTTTCATAAGCTGCATCACCTATACTTTTTATCTTTCTGTCGCTTCTATAGTTTATTTTTTGTAAAAAATAACTACTTCCTAAATAGTTTGATAACTCTGTATAAAGCGGATTTGATTCTATTAAATAGTTTGGATTATTAGGGTTGTGTATAAAAAACGAATATCTATTTTTAGGTAAGTTAAAATCATCTTTTATGGTGTTTATTACTCTATTAAAGTTTGTTTTATCTATGGTATCTAAATTTATATCAGCTTGATTGATTAAACTATCTTTAATATTTATTTTATTAGATGATAGATTTGTTTTAGTTAGTTTTATATCTAAATTTGGGTTGTAGACTGAATTTTGAACAACGCTATCTATGTTGCCATTAACCAAACCATCTGTTTTTCCAAGTAAATTATTTTTTGCAAATATTAGTGAACCAATTTTAAAAGTTTCTTTTTCCTTGCTTGTCTTTGTGCCTTTATAAAACATTTTGTAGCCATGGTCCACGCAATGTCCAAATTTTCTATGCTTACAATATCTTTCATTTCTATATACTTCTTTTTCAGTTGTAGTAAGTTTTACTAATTCATGCTCCTGGTTTAATATGTTTTTAGAATTAAAATATATATTATTTCCAGATATTATTTTAGAAAATTCATTATTTATATAACCTACATCAAATTTTATATCCATACCTGAAATAATTTCTGCATTTGGAGATTTTTTAGGAACCACATACATCTCATCTATATATCTAGTAACTAAATTATAATGCGGATCGCCTGTGCTAACCTTTTTCTTTTTTCCTAGATAGGTTCTTTTTCCGCCAGAAACTATCTCTTTAACTTTGTTGTATTTACCTATGAGATCTGGTTTATCCGATATGTTTTTCAAGCTCTTAGCAAATATATTTATATCTTTAGTTTGAGTTTGTATTGCGGCTTTGTCATTTACTATACTTTCAGTTCTTAAACTCTTATCTTTATCCCCTTTAATATTTATATCATTTTTAGCAAATATTATTGCTTTTTCATCTCTTAAATCAACTTTTATTTTATCTGTTTGGTTTATAAGAGAATCTTTAATATATAGGTTTAAATTATTACTTGAATATATTGTGTTATAATTTTTTAAATTGTTAGATATTATATTTAAATTTGAACTATAATTATCATTGTTTGATGATGCAATAGCTCCATAGTTATCTAAATTTTTGGTATTCATATTCATGTCATACATGGAGTATAACAAAGCTTTATTTGTTAATTTATCTGTATTTATATCTAAAAATGCACCTCTTATAGAAACTATATCATCGTTTAAACTTTCATTATTTATATAGTTTTTAGCTTTTAAATTTAAAGTTTTAGATGATATTTGATTGTTGTTTATTATATAGTCTTTAGCTTCTATAAAAATATCATTATCAGATATTATGTTTGCTTTATTTATAATTGAGTTAGATTGTAGTTTTATGCTGTTTGTTGCCTTTATGGAGTTATCTTTTTGAAGTAAAAGATCACCATCTATTTTTATATCTACATTTTTACCATTAAAATTCGAACTTCGCACTTCATTTTCTATGCTATTTATTTTAAGATCTAAATCATTTAAAGTGCTAAGTGTAGAGCTAATTGTGCTAAACTTTTTGGTTAAAATATTTATATTATTGTTTGCTTCTAGTAGTGAATTGTTTAAGCTTAAGATATTAAGCTTGTCTTTTGGTTTGATTGTTAAATTTTTAGATGCTAAATTTGAGTTTTTTAAAGAGATAGAATTTGATATAAAACTAATATCACCTTGCTTATATCCATTTTTGTATTTTTTATCTATATCGGCAATATTATAAATAGTACTATTTTCCAATTCCAAATTTGAAGCATTAAATTTTATATTTTCTTTCGCTTGTGATTTTAATTTAACTCCATTTATATTTTTAGAATCTAGGTTAATATCTTTGTTAGAATATAAAATAACATCGTTAAAACTACTATTTCCATAAATATTTAAATTTATATCTTTATTTGTTGATATTATTTTTGAATTATGTAAATTTAAACTTTGTCCATTAAGCCTCAAATCCCCACTTTGAAGAATTGAGTTTACATCTTTATAATCATCTAACTTTAATGTTAAATGATTTTTACTACTTATTAAACCAGATGTATTTTTTAAAGAATTAACTATTATATCTATATTTTCATTAGAAGATATAGTGCCTTTTATATTATCTAAGCTACTTGAGGTTATGCTTATATCTTTTAAAGCACCAATGTATCCATTTGTATTTAAAATATCACTTGCTTTTATATCCAATAAAGATTTTGATAGCAATTTAGAAGAATAGTTTTTAGAGTCCATATTTACATCTGATAATATAAGATTTTTTGTAAATATATCTATCTTTCCAGATTCAAGACTTATACCATTAGCTTTTATATAGTTTTTTGATTTTATAGTTGTTAGTAAATTTGCACCAATATTTGCTTTTATGGCGTTTAAATTTGATGAGTCTATATTGATGTTTGAGTTTTGAGATAAGAGATTTGCTCCATTTAGACTTATATTATCTGATGTAAGGCTTATATCATTTAGAGCTGCTATCTGCCTAGAGTTATCTAAATTTATAATGTTTGAGTTTATATTTAAATTTCCTTTTGTGGCAACTATGTTGGAGTTTTCAGAATTAAATACATTTGAGTCTATAAAAATATCTTTAGCCTCTATATTTGCTCTGTTTGATTTTATATCGTTTGTATTTATTATATCTATTTTATCTTCTGCTATAATTTTAACACTTTCTTCATTGTCAATAGTTTTGGTTTTTATAGCTATATTTTTACCTGAGTTTATCTGTGAATTCTTAGTGTTTTTAATAAATTTAGAACTTAAATATACGTCATCTTTTGCATAAAAAGTATTTTTATTTACAACTCTATCTGATTGAATATTTAAACTGCCTCTTTTAGCAACCTTTAAATCAGCCTCTATTCCTGAAGCAATCACATTATCATTTATTAATGAGTTAGATTTTATCTTTATATCTGTTTTTGAAGCAATTATATCTTTGTTATGAATATTGTTTTTTGCTTCTATATCTATATTTGATCCATATATTGTGTTTGATTCTAAATTGTCATCTGTTTTAATCTCTACTTTTGAGCCAGATAGTGCTTTATTTAAAACTATCTTACCTCTAGAGTTTATCTCTAGACTATCTTGTGCTGATATCTCTCCTTTTAGGCTTACGCCAACACCTCTACTTGTACCAACCAATTTTATCCTATTTGCATATATTCCACCAAGAGATGATGAGTCTAGTGAAACCTTGTTAGATTCTGTATCATTTTTTGAAATTATGGTTCCATTATTGAGAATCTTATTTTTACCAGTTATTATTTCTAAGTCATTGGCATGTATTTTAGCATTTAACTCTATAGTCTTTGCATAGAGCTCTGCTTTATCAACATTTTTGGTATTTAGCCCATCTTTTTCTATCTGTATTAGCCCTTTATCTATCTCATAACTATCTATTTTTTCATTTTTTATACTCGGATTTGCTGTTGTTATAGTCGCTTTTTTTGTATTTATAAACCCTGCACCATTAATATATATACCATTTGGATTTGATATGACTACAGATGCTCTATCTCCTGCAACCTCAGTAAATCCCTCAAGTCTTGTCTTTCTTTTGCTTGTTACCTCATTTAATATTATTTTTGCTGTCTTGCTATTTGCTAAATTTTTATTCCCATATATATATCCAGAGAGTTTTGTATCTACATCTCTTTTGTTTGAATTATTAAGTATAACTCCTTTTTTCTCCACATTGTAATTAGAAAATTTATTATGAGATAGTCCTTCGCTGTTTGGCTTAACTATGTTTACTATGGGCACACCATTTCTTGCTTTGTCTAGCGAGGCTCTATTTTTTATAGGAGCGTTTGTGTCTATATCAATACTGC
Organism: Campylobacter pinnipediorum subsp. pinnipediorum; assembly: GCF_002021925.1. Lineage (NCBI taxonomy): Bacteria > Pseudomonadati > Campylobacterota > Epsilonproteobacteria > Campylobacterales > Campylobacteraceae > Campylobacter > Campylobacter pinnipediorum. The sequence continues at coordinate 1,618,444 of NZ_CP012546.1, read as the reverse complement.
TTGCTAGTAATCCTTGTTGAGCTATAAGCATTGAACTTATAATAACAGATACTATCTTTTTAAATACTTGTTTCATTTTTACTCCATAATATTTAATAGTTATAAACTATATTAAACCCAAAAAACTTTGAACTATGCTCTTTTGTATAATCTGTATCCCTTAAGGGAATATTATAAAATAGCTCTAAATTCAATCTATCTAAGTATATTCTTGAACCTATACTAGAACCTGTAATTTTTCCAAATATACTATTTTTATCTTTTTTAACATATCCATAATCAACTGCTAAATATGGCATAAATATGGCATCTTTTATTTTGTATTGCACAGATAGCTCGTTTCTAGTATAAAAACCACTGCTTCCGCTAAGCCCTGTATTTTTAAAACCTCTTACGCTATAAATTCCACCCATAGATATCTCATCGCTACCAAAAAGCTCATCATTACTATATTGTCCTCTTAAATAAAAATTATATTTTAGGTAATTGTCTGTATTAAAATATCTATTAAATCCTAAATCAACCACATATTTGTCATAATATATCTTAGCTGAAGCCTCTTTGTCTTTACTTCCATCTACCCCTTTGTAGATTAAAAGCTGACTATAATAATCAAATTCGCCTCCCTTATAGCTGTGTCTAAAACCTATACCTAAAGATGAGCTAGAATAACTTTGTAAATCCAGTTTTATATTATTTAAAAAATTTTTTGATTTCTTATTGTCATATCTTAAGATAAACTCCAATGTATGATCAAGTGAATGAAACGTTTTATAAGATAGATTTATACCTTTTGAGTTGTTGCTCCCATCTGTTTTAAATATAGTGCCAAACTCATCATTGTTTATCTGTTTGTAGTTTGAATAGTTATAATATATATCAAATAAAAATCTCTCATAAGGAACACTATAACTTATTGACGTTCCAAGCGTATTGTCATTGCTTTTAAATACTTTATTTGTAAAGTTGAGGTTTAGATTTAAAATGTCATTTATTTTAAATGGATTTTCAAGATTAAAATTATTATAGATTTGATATTTACCTGTTTTTTTAAAACCATAATTGTTTGTACCAATATTTCCATAGATTCTATTCTTATCACTACCATTTGAAACTTTAATTATGGTATGTTCATCCAAAGAAGATGGAATTAGCTCCATCTTTAAAGCCTGTGATTGCAGTCTTTCACCTTGTTGCAAAGCGACCTCTAAATCCCTTAAATTTAATATCCTTCCTTTGTAGCCATTATATAGATTTACCATATTTATATCATCTGCTAAGACTTTTTCTACCTTTCCTTCAAGAATGCTTATATCTAAAATACCATCACTTAAATCTTGGATCTTTAAGTATGCTTTGCTTGTGGTATATCCCTTTTTAATATATTTATTTGTTATCTCATTCGTTAGATTTTTTAAATCACTAATGGTATTGCACCTATTTAGATATCTATCTAGTATCTTATTGATATCTTTAATCTTAAATACCCTAATATCTGAAATATTTATTTTATTAATCTGTATGCAATTTTCACTAAATTTAGAGGTTTTGTTTATATCAAGTAGGTCTATATTATAAAATCTACTTTTATTTTTAGTATCTATTTGCTCTTTATAAATCTGTTTTTGAACAAAATCTTTCTGTTTTTGCTTAACAATGTTTTCAGGGGAGATTGTAGCGCAGGAGGAAGATATGATGGCAAAGATTAAAAACAATAATCTCATGCGAATACCTTTTTTGTATATTAATATATCTATAAATTTATATACAACTTTTTAACATTTATATTAATATATTTTTGTTTAAAATATATTAAATTTTTAATAGTCTATTTTGGATTTATAAATCTTATGTGTAGTTTTACAAACTATATTGGTTTATCTGTAAATTTTCTTTTAAATATAAATTTACATAAGAGAAACTAAATTTTATTAAAAGTGATAATATATGTTTTAGTATATTAGTTTCTCTTTAAATTTAACTATTTGATATAATAGCTTCTTATCTTATCTTCTGCATTTATATCATACTTTTTATTTGGATAGTATATATTAAGTCTTTTCATCTTGTTTATATCTATGTTTTTAATTACAATAGAATCTATCATTTGTTTTATACCCTTCATATAATTTAAATGTAAATTTTCAAGTTCTTCGTTGGTTGTATGAAATTTACTAAATTGAAATTTATGCTCAACCACAATAGCATCTTCTTTTCCATTTTTATTATAATATGGGCATGTTGCATAATAATAAGTATAATTGTGATAATTTATCTCTTTGGTATATTTTAAACTTGTATAACATTTTAATCCTGCTATATAATTAATATATCTGCCTCCTGTGTATTTATATCCATTACTACTAAGTTCATCTTCATTAAAAGACATCCCTAAATAATGTTTATAAGAAGATTTCGGGTTTGTGAGTAGATCATGAATTAACTCTTTAGGGATTTTATTATAAAGTGTAGACAAGGTATCAAATTTTGGATCATAAATACTAAAAGTATATACTCTTGCACTTTCTTTCATTCTACCATCATTTAAGATATTTGGAATTTCTCTAAAAAAATATATCTCATTATATTTAGTATTGATACCATTAAAGTATGATTTAAATTTATACTCAGGATAAGAGTTTGGAATATTAAAAGTAAAATAAGGACTTGTTGCTTTTTCATTTGGATTTAAATCTATATTGGTATAAAAGTTTTTTACCTTATTATCTGCATTTATATCATACTTTTTATCTGGATAATACATTCCTTGTTTTATCATTCTATCTTTATCTATATCATAAATTTCTAAAGAGTCAAATATCTCTTTTACATCTTGTTTAAATGCATAATTCATTTGTTGTAGAGTGTAGTTTTTTGTGCTTGATTGTTTAGAGCCTTCTAATACTGTTCCACCAGTTGTAAAGATAAAGTCATAGTGAACCATTATAGCCATCTCTTCTCCATCTTTATTGTAATATGGACAAGTTATACTATTAAGACGGTTTCCTAAACCCATGCCTATATTTGTAGATAAAGAAATTGTATAGCATTTAAGCCCTGCTATATAATTAATATATCTTTTATGATATTCTGTTCTTGATTCTATATGACCCTCTAAATCCAAGTCACTTAAAGGAGCATTGATATAATAATCAAAAGTATTTTTCTTGGTTAGTTTACTATGAAATAATTTATTATATTTTTCACTTAATCTGGTAATGTTTAATGCCTTTATCCTTATATCCTCTTTCATCATATTTGGGATGTCTCTATCAAATACAACTCTAAAAATTCTAATAGTATTATAGAAATTATTTAATCGAATAGTCTCAAAAGGATAATTTGGATAAGGGTTAGGGATTGTAAAAGCAAATTTTGGTGCACTTAATTTAGTATTTGGTCCTACTTCTATATAGTGAGATTTGTAAGAACATCCACTAAAAAATATTGTTACGATTATAAATAAGATTATCTTTTTCATTCTCTATACCCACATACTACACCAATATTTTCATAATCCTCACATATATATGAACTATGTGGAGAATCAGATGTAAAAAGCTTAAATATATTTATTAAATTTAATCTATCTAATATATCTGCTTGTTTGTTGACCCCTTTATTTCCACCTAAACCCTCTCCTACAAAGTCACCATCTTTAACTACAGAGTTATACTTATAACCCAATCCTCCTTCAGATGGATCATCAGATATTAATTTGCTCATATCTTTTACATTTACAGGTGAACCAAATGATGAAAAACTTGGTTTACGTTTACCATCTTCTATCTTCATAAAACCTCCTTCATATTTATTAATATATTTTATCCCGCTTTTACCAAGCAAATTTGCTTGTGAATGAAAGGCAAAGTTAACCTTTTCACCTCCTCTACCTTCTATTGTATCTTTAACAAATCTTCCCGTTTGCTTTGCAATACCTGTTGACCAAAGACCTACTTTATCAACTAATGATTCTAGTAAGTCTGGCATAAATCCATATGTTGGGTTATAAGCCACATTTAACTCTACTGGTTTATCTGTTGTTGCTTTGGATTGTCCTGTTTGCTCTAAACCATTTATTATAGCATTAATTTCTGGATTTAAAATTCCATTTACTGAGTTTTGAGAGGTAACTGTATCTTTTGAGATGGTGACTGGTTTTTTAGATATATAAAGCCCTAAACCTTTTAATTTTTCTCTTCCTTTTTCATCTAATCTTTTATAGAATTTAGATTTTTCTATCTCTATATAGCCTTCTTTGTTGTTTTCATGCTTAGGAGACTTTCCATTTACAATCTGCAATACTCTATGCTCAGAATCAGCTGTTCCTGTAAGTACAGGTAAATTTGCAAGTAAACCTCCTCGTCCATTGTTTGGAAGTATTCCAAGGGTCGCTGCAGCTAACACATTTAATGCCTTTCCAAAAGCTGCCTCTACTTTATTATCGCTATATTCATCTGGAAGGGTTGAGGCTACTATGTTCATATTTTTATTCATATTCTCATAATCATGTTTCATCTGCTCTCTTCCATCTCTACTAAGTAGTCTTGTATCTAAGCTAGCATCTACTTTAGAGTTGGTTTGTGAACTATATAACTCATTTGATAGTTTAGATGTATCTGTGTTTAGTCTTTGTAAATCATCTGAGTTAGCTTGATCAAGTATTGTTATACTTCCTTTACCTAGTGTAGCTAGAGTTTTAGAGTTATTTATATTTAGTGAGTTTGATTGATTATAACCTAGTGATGAGATAGTATTAGATACACCATTTACTTTATTGTTTAGACTATCTTTGCTATCACTATCTGATAATGCTAAATTTCTAGTATCTTTATTGTTTAAATTATCTTTATTATCTTTTTTATCATCTTTATCTTTTGAGCTTAGATTTAAATTTATGCCTATTGATTTAGAACTATTGTAATTAGTGTTTGATAGGTTTTCAAAGGTAAGGGTATTTGTTTTAAAGTTTAGCTTTTTATTATCTATAAAGTTAGCTTTATCATCAAATTTACCACTAGCTATTAGCGAACCTTTTAAATGGGTATTGTTTTTAACATCTATATTTACATTAGTTCCTGTTAAAGATGTTAATACACTTTGCTTATTTAATCCTATAGAGTTATTTATATTAAAGCCTGTATTTGCTGAAGATGCTTCACTTACTTCTATACTTGGAACCCTATTGGCTTTTGCATTATCTCCTTTAAATCCTACTCCTGCGCTTACATTAAAGCCTTTATTACTATAAGTATATTCATCTTGTAAAGATATTACATCTAAGTTGTTTCCTACATTTAAATTTAATGTATCATTAGCTCTTAGAGTTGCTCCTTTAAATAAAGCATCATTTACTACATCTATATTTATATTGTTTGATTTTAAATTTGAGTTATTAAATGTTGAAGAGCTAGAGTCATATCTACTTTGTCCATAACCAAGTAAAGCAGATCCTCTTCCACCTCCATACATAGTAAAGTTTACACTACCATTTGTTGATTTAGTATTTTTATTAGTAGAGTCAAAGTCATTACTTGCACTTATATCTAAATTATGAGTATTTATATTAAGCTCATCTTTGGCTACAACATTACTTCCTTTTATAATTGTATTTGTATTTAGTTTTTTGTTTGTGTTTAAGCTTCTACTTAAATTTTGGAATTTGGTTGAATTTGGATTATTTAAATTTAGAGTTTAGCTTAGACCTAAACTCTCATATAAGTTTAAATATAAATTTATATAAGAGAAACTAAATTTATTAAAAGTGATAATATATGTTTTAGTATATTAGTTTCTCTTTAAATTTAACTATTTGATATAATAGCTTCTTATCTTATCTTCTGCATTTATATCATACTTTTTATTTGGATAGTATATATTAAGTCTTTTCATCTTGTTTATATCTATGTTTTTAATTACAATAGAATCTATCATTTGTTTTATACCCTTCATATAATTTAAATGTAAATTTTCAAATTCTTCGTTGGTTGAGTTTTCTTTTGTAAACTTAAACTTATGTTGAATTACAATAGCATCTTCTTCTCCATTTTTATTATAATATGGGCAGGTTGTATCATAATGGGCAAAGCTATGATAATCTAGTTCTTTTCTATATATTAAACTTGTATAACATTTTAATCCTGCTACATAATTAATATATCTCATACCACTAGCTCTATACTTTAACTCATCTTCATTAAAAGACATCCCTAAATAATGTTTATAAGAAGATTTCGGGTTTGTGAGTAGATCATGAATTAACTCTTTGGGGGTTTTATTATAAAGTGTAGATAAGGTATTAAATTTTGGATCATAAATACTAAAAGTATATACTCTTGCACTTTCTTTCATTCTACCATCATTTAAGATATTTGGAATTTCTCTAAAAAAATATATCTCATTATATTTAGTATTGATACCATTAAAGTATGATTTAAATTTATACTCAGGATAAGAGTTTGGAATATTAAAAGTAAAATAAGGACTTGTTGCTTTTTCATTTGGATTTAAATCTATATTGGTATAAAAGTTTTTTACCTTATTATCTGCATTTATATCATACTTTTTATCTGGATAATACATTCCTTGTTTTATCATTCTATCTTTATCTATATCATAAATTTCTAAAGAGTCAAATATCTCTTTTACATCTTGTTTAAATGCATAATTCATTTGTTGTAGAGTGTAGTTTTTTGTGCTTGATTGTTTAGAGCCTTCTAATACTGTTCCACCAGTTGTAAAGATAAAGTCATAGTGAACCATTATAGCCATCTCTTCTCCATCTTTATTGTAATATGGACAAGTTATACTATTAAGACGGTTTCCTAAACCCATGCCTATATTTGTAGATAAAGAAATTGTATAGCATTTAAGCCCTGCTATATAATTAATATATCTTTTATGATATTCTGTTCTTGATTCTATATGACCCTCTAAATCCAAGTCACTTAAAGGAGCATTGATATAATAATCAAAAGTATTTTTCTTGGTTAGTTTACTATGAAATAATTTATTATATTTTTCACTTAATCTGGTAATGTTTAATGCCTTTATCCTTATATCCTCTTTCATCATATTTGGGATGTCTCTAAAAATTCTAATAGTATTATAGAAATTATTTAATCGAATAGTCTCAAAAGGATAATTTGGATAAGGGTTAGGGATTGTAAAAGCAAATTTTGGTGCACTTAATTTAGTATTTGGTCCTACTTCTATATAGTGAGATTTGTAAGAACATCCACTAAAAAATATTGTTACGATTATAAATAAGATTATCTTTTTCATTCTCTATACCCACATACTACACCAATATTTTCATAATCCTCACATATATATGAACTATGTGGAGAATCAGATGTAAAAAGCTTAAATATATTTATTAAATTTAATCTATCTAATATATCTGCTTGCTCATTTACTCCAAACTCAATTTTTGTTGGGTTATAAAAACTAAAATTTTTCATTTATAATCCTTAAATTTGATTTACTTCACTACTTCTTGCATTATACACAAACCAGCTTAGCAGAGTAAAAAGTATAACAAAGCCACAGGCTGAAATAATTATAAAATAAGTACTAAAAATGCTATTTTCTGTAATGCTTTTTAACTCATTTATATTGTGAAGGGTGATCAAAATTCCTGCCAAAGATGCTAAAAATCCTACAAGTTTAAGTAAAAAAATATGAGGATTTATTGATATAAAAAGTGCTGAAATTGTAATTACTCCAAAGCCAATCATAAGGTATGAAAACTCGCTTTGTTCAAAGTTATATGATAGCGCCAAAAAACCCCATAATAGTGTAATTATAAAAGCAAAAGCAAAATATACTGTTCTTTTGTTGCATGTTTTATACATAAAGCAAACAACACCTTTATCTTCTTTGTTGTAATCCATTTGTTACTCCTTACTTTACTTGTTTTTGTATTTTAAAATTTAAAAGTTAAACAAAAGCTAAAATTTAATAAAATTATTTAAAATCATAAAAAATTCAAAAGGAGTAAAAATGCCTTTTATAAATATAAAAATGGCAGGTCCAGAGCCTACCAGAGAACAAAAAGAACAAATCATACAAGAGGTAACAGATACTATGGTTAGGGTTCTTGGAAAAAACAAAGAAAGAGTTATGGTTATGTTAGAAACTTTAAAAGATGATGACATAGGTGTAGGCGGAAAAAGTATAAAAAAGATCAAAGAGGAAAGCAAATGAGTGATTTTAGTAAAGAAGATATAGAAAGAAAAGTTGTTTTGCAAAAAGGTGACGATGCTCCAATTTTTGAGCTTGAAAATCAAGATGGTGTTAAAATAAGCCTTAAAGATTTTGTTGGTAAAAATGTTATTTTGTATTTTTATCCAAAGGATAATACACCTGGTTGCACGACAGAAGCTTGTGAGTTTACACAAAATTATGATGAATTTATAAAAAATGATACTGTAATTATAGGTGTAAGCCCTGATTCTGTAAAATCTCATGCAGGTTTTATGCAAAAACATAGTTTAAAACATATATTATTAAGCGATGAAGCAAGACAAGTTGCTAAGGATTATGGAGTATGGCAAGTTCGTAAAAACTATGGAAGAGAGTATTTAGGCATAGTTAGAACAACTTTTGTTATAGGAAAAGATGGTAAAATTTTAAAAGTATACAAAAGTGTAAAAGCAAAAGAACATGCTGTAAAGGTTTTAGCTGATATAACCAAAGGTTTGTAAAAATATTTAAAATTAAATTATAAAATATAGTGTATTAATAATTTTTTGATAGACTATTGATGATTTTATATTTAATGAAAGGTCAAAAATGAATACTTCAGATTTTATCTGGATGGATGGCAAACTTGTAAAATGGGATGATGCTAAGGTTCATGTTCTTACCCACTCTTTGCACTATGCAAATGCTGTTTTTGAAGGCACAAGAGCTTATAAAACAGATAAAGGTTTGGCTATATTTAGACTTAAAGAACATACTAAGCGTCTTTTGAACTCTGCAAAAATGACAGCTATAAATGTTTCTTATACTCAAAAAGAGCTCGAAGATGCACAAATACAAGTGCTTAAAGTAAATAATTTTGACTCAAATGTTTATATTCGCCCGCTTATTTATTTAGGTTATGGTGTGATGGGCATTTCTCATACAAAAGCACCTGTAAATACAGCTATTGCAGCTTGGAAGTGGGGTGCTTATCTTGGTGAAGATGGGTTAACTAAAGGTATAAAAGTAAAAATTTCTAGTTTTGCAAGAAATTCAATCAAAAGCCAGATGGGTAAAGCAAAGGCTAGTTCTAACTACTTGAATTCTCAAATGGCAAATTATGAGGCAAAAGAGGCTGGATATGATGAGGCTTTACTTTTAGATGAGGATGGTTTTGTTGCTGAGGGTTCTGGCGAGTGTTTTTTTATTGTTCAAGATGGTGTATTGATAAGCCCTCCAAATGATAATAGCTTGGTGAGTATAACGCAAGATACGGTTATCAAAATCGCAAAAGATCTTGGCATAGAAGTAAGAAGAGAGCGTATAACAAGAGATCAGGCTTATACGGCAGACGAGGCTTTTTTTACCGGAACGGCGGCGGAAGTTACTCCGATAAGCAATATAGATGCTAGAATTATCGGTAGCGGAGTAAGAGGTGAAATTACTACAAAAATTCAAGATGCGTATTTTGATGTAGTTTATGGACGAAATGAAAAATACGCATCATTTTTAACTTATATTTAATAAAAAAGGAAATAAATGCCAGCAGATTTAAACGATTATTTTAATAAACGCAAAGGCTCTAGTCAAAACGATAATAACTCAAATGATGATGAGCCAAGAAGACAAAGACCAAATTTCAAAGGTCCTAAGTTGCCAAATGGGGTTGGAAAATTTGGAGTATTTGCTTATATAATTATTGCTATTATTGCTATTATTGCTATAGCTCAGCCATTTGTGATAATAAACTCCGGTGAGGTTGGTATAAAATCAACAGCTGGTAAATATGAACCGCTCCCGCTTCAGCCAGGATTTCACTTTTTTGTGCCTTTGATTCAAAGAGTTGCAGTAGTTGATACTAGAGTTAGGCTTATAAACTATACATCTGGCGAAGACATGGGTGAAAGCAATATAAAGACATTTAGTGGATCAAATGTTGGGATTATAAGAAAAAACTCAATATCTGTTCTTGATGCTAGAAACTTGCCGGTTAGTATAGATATAACTGTTCAATATCGATTAAATCCTGAAAATGCACCTCAAACAATAGCAGCTTGGGGTTTTAGCTGGGAGAGTAAAATAGTTGATCCTGTTGTTAGAGATGTTGTGAGAAGTGTAACAGGAAAATATACAGCAGAAGAGCTTCCTACAAAAAGAAATGAGATAGCTATACAAATAGACCAAGGTATAAGAAAAGATATTGATGCTCAGCCAAATAGACCTGTTGAGTTACTTACAGTTCAGCTTAGAGAGATTATATTGCCAGCTAAGGTTAAAGAGCAGATAGAAAGAGTTCAAATAGCAAAGCAAGAGGCTGAAAGAACAAAATATGAGGTTGAAAGAGCTAACCAAGAGGCGTTAAAACAAGCAGCTTTGGCAGAGGGTTCTGCAAAGGCAGCTATTATAAATGCAAAAGCAAAAGCAGATGCCGTTAAGATAGAAGCAGAAGCTCATGCTTATGCAAATAGAGAGATCGCCAAGAGTTTAGATAATAATTTGCTAAATTTAAAACAGATAGAAACACAGGCTAAATTTAATGAAGCCTTGCGTGAAAACAAAGATACTAAAATTTTCTTAACTCCAGGTGGTGCTGTGCCAAATATTTGGGTTGATACAAAAGATAAGGCTACTCAGAGTTCTATAAATCGTTAAATTTGGTAAGAATTAGGAAAATATGTGAGCGATATAAATATAAATCGGAGTAGGATATCAGGACTTATTCCGTGTGCGGTTCAAGAGTGTGAAATTAAAGATGTTTTAATTTTTGCTTATATGAATCAAGAATCTTTTAATTTAAGTATAAAAACAAGATTTGCTCACTATTTTTCTAGAACTAGAAATAGAATGTTGAAAAATATAAACAAAAGTAAATTGATAAGATGCTAGAAAATATAAAACATACTATATTTTTTATTTTTAAAAATGCAACTTTGATAGATTATCTTTCCTATGGCTGGATTTTTCTTGCTTTTATTTTTATGGTTGTATTAAGTATTTTTTTTACTATAAAATGGTATTGGCAAATAGGCTTTTTGGTTTTTTTTGCTAGTTTTGTTGGATTTTTTATTGGTCTTTATTTTGCAAATATCAATTTAAATAAAATTTTAAGAAATGTTGATATTTCAGAGATTAAGACAAAGCAACTTAAGTATTCTAATACATTAATATTGGATTTAAATATAACTAATAAATCAAAACATAAGTTAAAAATTTGCAAATTTGATGTAAATTTCTATACAATATCCAAAAATAAGTTTAAAAATTATATAAATTCGGTAAAACCATTTTTGGTTAAAAGCGTTTTTACAAAAGAACCTATAGATGTAAATGAAATGAGAAATATGAAAATAACAGTAAATAATTTTGCCTTTGTTGATTATAATATTACAACTAGAACGGATTGTTTTTAGTGAGTATAAGTTATTTCACAATAATTCATATTTTGGTTTTGTGTGTTATTTTTGTTCTATTTATATTGTTTTTTGTTTTGTCTTTTAAAGCAGAGAAGAAATTATTTTGGTCTTTACTTTTTACAAATATCTTAGCTTGTAGTGTTACCGCCGGTTTTTTAATGCCAATACTTGATAAATATACAAAAAAAGGTGTTTTGCAAAATGTTAAACATCATAGAATCTTGATTAACGAGACTATTGTTTTTAATGGTGAAGTGAAAAATATTGGTAAATTCCAAATTAGCAAATGTAATTTTGGAGTTAAAATTGTAAATCAGGCATTAAATACTCATAATGTTTCAGGCAATTCATTTTTTAAATCCAGCGGAGCTTCTTTGTTTTCTTGGTTTTTTGATAGCAATGATGGCAATGAAAAGCCAAATACTGTTGAGTATAGTTTTAGTGTAGCAAAAGATCTTAAGCCTAAAAAAATAGCTTCTTTTAGCGTGTCTATGCCATTTCCCCCATACTTTTCAAAAAGTATGATTATAAATAAATTAAATTGTTATTAGGGAGATAATGTGAAAAAAGCATTTTCTATGATAGAGCTTATAATTGTTATTGTTATATTGGGTGTTTTGGCTGCTATAGCAATACCAAGAATTATAGCGACTAGGGATGATGCCGAGATTGTAAAAGCAGCTACAAATATCAATATATTACTTAGTGATTTAAAAACATATTATTTAACAAGAGATAAACTTAGTAAAATGAAAGATATGTCAAGTGTTATTCCTCCGGTAAAGATTAAAAATGATGTATGCTTTAGAATAACTGCTGTTGTTGGAACAGAGTTAATAATTGAAATAAAAGACGATGGCTTATGTTCTGATGTTTGGGCTTTTTCTAAATTTAAAGAACTGAAAGATAATATAGTTGCAAATGGAGGAAGATTAGACCTTGCTCCAATGAGTGTCAAATTTCAATAAAATTAAAAACAAAAAATTATTTTTTAATTTAATAAACTAACTCTTAGCAATTTTTTGATAGAATCTAGCAATTTTTATTATTATTCAAAAGGTTGCTAACGGTGATAGATGTTATTGAAATTCAAAAGATTCTTCCTCATAGATTTCCATTTTTACTTATAGATAGAGTTGTAGATATAATCCCGGAAAAAAATATAGTTGCATACAAAAATGTAAGCATAGCTGAACCTATTTTTCAAGGTCATTTTCCAGACCACCCGATATATCCAGGTGTTATGATAATTGAAGGTATGGCACAAGCTGGTGGTGTTTTGGCGTTTAAGAGCATGAGTGATGAACATCAAGCAGATATTCACAATAAAGTTGTGTATTTTATGAGCATTGATGGTTGTAAGTTTAGAAGTCCTGTTAGACCAGGGGATAAGCTTGAGTATCGTTTAGATGTGTTAAAACACAAAGGTAATATATGGGTTTTAAAAGGCGAAGCTTATGTTGATGACAAATTGTGTGCCGAAGCTGAGCTAAAAGCTATGATAGTGGATAAATAGGATAAAAATGAAAAATATACATCAAACAGCGGTCGTTGAAGATGGTGCTATTATAGGAGATGATTGTGTCTTGGAAGCCTATTCTTATATAAGCAAGGATGTTGTGCTTGGCAATAACGTTACAGTAAAGCAGGGTGCAAGGATAATAGGTAAGACAAATATAGGAGATAATTCTCGTATTTTTAGTTATGCCATTGTAGGCGATATACCGCAGGATATAAGCTACAAAAATGAAACAAATACAGGTGTTATTATAGGACAAAATGCGACGGTCAGAGAGTTTTGCACCATAAACTCAGGAACTCATAAGGGTGATGGGATAACCAGAATAGGCAATAATGCTTTTATTATGGCTTATTGTCATGTCGCCCATGACTGTTTGTTGGGAGATAATATAATACTTGCAAATAATGCTACTTTGGCTGGTCATGTTGAACTAGGAGATTTTTCTGTTGTAGGTGGTCTTACTCCTATACATCAGTTTGTAAAAGTTGGCGAAAGTTGTATGATAGCTGGGGCTTCTGCTTTGTCGCAAGATGTTGTTCCGTTTTGTTTGGCTGAAGGAAATAGAGCTTATATAAGAAGCTTGAACCTAGTAGGAATTCGTCGTAGATTTGACAAGTCACAGGTTGAAAATTTAGTAAGTGCTTATAAATTTTTATTTAATCAAGGCATAGGATTAAAAGAACAAGCAAATGAGCTTTATGCAAAAACTGATGATATAAATGTAAAAAAAATGTGCGAGTTTATTATAAATACTAAACGTGGGATACCGCTTGCAAAAGGAAGAAATTAATGGCAAAAAAATGTAATTTTTGTGGCGAATATGAATCTAGCGATAGACGTGTATTGTCAAATGAAGATGATAGTGTTTTTATATGCGAATACTGTGCTAATGCCGCTTATAACGTGCTTTATGGCGAAGAAAGCTTAGAAGAGACAACGATAAATAAAAGCGAAGAAAATCAAAATTTAACTCCAAAAGAGTTAAAAAGCGTCCTTGACAGTTATGTAATAGGTCAAGATAAGGCAAAAAAGGTTTTTAGTGTAGGTGTTTATAATCACTATAAGAGAATTTTTAAACAAAAAGATATAAAAGATGATATAGAACTAGCAAAATCAAATATATTGCTTGTTGGTCCAACCGGAAGCGGCAAAACGCTAATGGCTCAAACCTTGGCTAAATTTCTAGATGTTCCTATTGCTATTTGTGATGCTACTAGTCTTACAGAAGCTGGTTATGTTGGCGAAGATGTAGAAAATATACTTACTCGTTTGCTTCAAGCTGCAAACGGCGATGTAAAAAAAGCCGAAAGAGGCATAGTTTTTGTAGACGAGATAGATAAGATAGCAAGAATGAGTGAAAATAGAAGCATTACTCGTGATGTTTCTGGAGAAGGTGTTCAACAAGCTCTTTTAAAAATCATAGAAGGAAGTGTTGTCAATATTCCACCAAAAGGGGGTAGAAAACATCCCAACCAAGATTTTATACAAATTGATACTACTAATATCTTATTTGTTTGTGGCGGTGCTTTTGATGGACTTCTTGATATTATAGAAAGAAGAGTTGGTAAAAACACACTTGGTTTTAATCAAGAAAAGCGAAACAAAAGCGAAAGAGAAGAGCTTTTAAATTTATTAGAACCTGATGATTTAGTTCATTTTGGTCTTATACCAGAGCTTATTGGTAGACTTCACGTTGTCGCTACATTAAATGAAATCACAAAAGAAGATATGGTTAAAATTTTAACAGAGCCTAAAAACTCTATTTTAAAACAATATGAAAAACTATTTGCCATAGATGGTGCTAGTTTGAAATTTGATGATGAGGCTTTGGCTGAGGTTGCATCTCTTGCTATAGAGAGAAAGACCGGAGCTAGGGGTCTTAGAAGTATAATGGAAGAGCTTATGATGGATTTAATGTATGATTTGCCAGAGCTTTTTGGATACGAGATTGTTATATCAAAAGATGTTGTTAAAAATGGCGAAAAGCCTTTGCTTATAAAGCAAAATAAAAGTGTGGAATAAAAAGGAAACAGATGATTTTAGATCAATTAATTGGTTTTTTTTCAAGTGATATGGGTATAGATTTAGGCACTGCAAATACTTTAGTGCTTGTTAAAGACAAAGGAATAATCATAAACGAACCATCAGTTGTTGCAGTTCAAAGAGAGAGATATGGCAAGCAAAAAATATTAGCTGTAGGTCATGCTGCAAAAGAGATGGTTGGAAAAACCCCAGGCGATATTGAGGCAATAAGACCTATGAGAGATGGTGTTATTGCTGATTTTGATATGACTGAAAAAATGATTAGATATTTTATAGAAAAGACGCACAAAAGAAAGAGTTTTTTAAGACCTCGTATTATTATATCTGTTCCTTATGGACTTACTCAGGTTGAAAGAAAGGCCGTTAGAGAGAGTGCATTAAGTGCTGGTGCAAGAGAGGTTTTTTTGATAGAAGAACCAATGGCTGCAGCAATAGGCGCAAATTTACCCATAAAAGAGCCACAAGGAAGTCTTATT
Source organism: Campylobacter pinnipediorum subsp. pinnipediorum (assembly GCF_002021925.1). Taxonomy (NCBI): domain Bacteria; kingdom Pseudomonadati; phylum Campylobacterota; class Epsilonproteobacteria; order Campylobacterales; family Campylobacteraceae; genus Campylobacter; species Campylobacter pinnipediorum. Next base: position 1,602,803 of record NZ_CP012546.1, on the reverse strand, counting down.
GTTGATATAGGCGGGGGGACTACCGAGATAGGAGTTGTTTCGCTTGGTGGTTTAGTTATTAGCAAATCAATAAGAACAGCTGGAGATAAGATGGACGCTAGCATTGTAAATTATATAAAAGAAAAATATAATTTATTAATCGGCGAAAGAACTGGCGAAGATATAAAAATAAGTATAGGCTCAGCTGTTCAGCTTGAAAGAGAACTTAATATTGTCGTAAAGGGCAGAGACCAAATGACTGGTTTGTTAAGTAGGATAGAGCTTACAAGTGAAGATGTAAGAGAAGCTATGAGAGAGCCGCTAAAAGAGATAGCAGATGCTTTAAAGACAGTTCTTGAAATGATGCCACCTGATTTAGCTGGGGATATTGTTGAAAATGGTATAGTTTTAACTGGGGGCGGTGCTTTGATAAGAGGACTTGATAGGTATCTATCTGATATAGTCAAACTTCCTGTTAGTATAGCAGATGAGCCACTTTTAGCAGTTGCTATGGGGACAGGTAAAGCTTTAGGGGAGATAGGACTGCTTCAACAGTTAACCAATGAAGACTAAGATTATTTTTTTTATCTTTATTGCTTTATTGGTTGTATTTTCAATAAAAAAAGGTTCAAGCATAAGCAGTGTTTCTGTTGGCTTGAGCAATTTTGTTGTTAATGTCTATATTGATATTACAAAGACTATTAAAGATAAGATAAACGAACATTTTAGACAGGTTGATGAAATCCAAACCCTAAGAACTCAAAATTTAGAGCTTGAGCATTCAGCAACCTTGCTATCAACTTTTGCAAACGAATTAAATCAAATTTTACAAGATAAAAAATCAAGTTCTTATATGCCTAAAGTCGCTTTAGTTAAGAGTTTGAGTTATGTAAATATAAGTGATTATAATAAAATTTGGATTAGCAGATTTAGAGATTATAATTCTTCAAAAATTTATGGGCTTATGTATCAAGGCAGAAGTGCTGGTATAGTTGTTCCAAAAGAAAATAAACCTATGGCTTTATTGCAAAATGATCCAAAAAGCATATTTTCTGTATATATAGGAGATGAAAAGATACCTGGTGTTGCTCACGGTAACAAACATGGAATAATTATTAAGTATATACCTCAGTGGCTTTCTTTAAAAGTTGGAGATGAGGTTTTTACAAGTGGGCTTGATGGTATATTTTTTAGTGGTGTTCCCGTCGGAAAAATAACCAAAATTTATGAAGAAAGTTCTTATCAGAGTGCCATCGTAGAACCTTATGTTAAGGTTAATATACCAAGCTATTTATATGTTGTTATAAAGGAAAAATAATGCCAAAAAGAGATGATATCAAGAGTGTTTTACTAATAGGCTCAGGCCCAATTGTTATAGGTCAAGCTTGTGAGTTTGATTATTCCGGCACACAAGCTGCTAAGACATTAAAAGAGCTTGGTTACCGTGTCGTTTTGATAAACTCAAATCCAGCTACTATTATGACCGATCCTGACTTTGCTGATGCTACATATATAGAACCTATAACAAAAGAGAGCATAAAAAATATCATCTTAAAAGAAAAAGTTGATGCTATTTTGCCAACTATGGGCGGACAAGTAGCTTTAAATGTTGCTATGGAACTTTATGAGAATGATATGCTTGGTGATGTTAAATTTCTAGGCGCAAATCCAGAAGCCATAAAAAAAGGCGAAGATAGACAAATTTTTAAAGAAGTTATGAAAAAAATTGGTATGGATTTGCCAAAGTCAGCATATGCCTATAACTACGAAGAAGCTATAAATGCTGCTAACGAAATAGGCTTTCCGCTAATCATCAGAGCATCTTTTACACTTGGTGGTGCTGGTTCGGGCGTTGCTTATAATATTGATGAGTTTAAAGAACTTGCATTATTTGGTCTTGAAGCATCTCCAATACACGAAATTTTGATAGAAGAGAGCTTGCTTGGTTGGAAAGAGTATGAGATGGAGGTTATAAGAGATAAAAACGATAACTGCATTATAGTATGTTCCATAGAAAACCTTGATCCAATGGGCGTTCATACAGGAGATAGTATAACGATAGCTCCAGCACTGACATTAACAGACAAAGAGTATCAAATGATGCGTGATGCCTCTTTTGCTATACTTCGTGAAATAGGTGTTGATACAGGCGGAAGCAATGTTCAATTTGCCTTTCATCCACAAACCGGAAGAATGATAGTAATAGAGATGAATCCAAGAGTTAGTAGATCATCAGCTCTTGCTAGCAAGGCTACCGGTTATCCTATCGCAAAGGTTGCTACATTATTAGCTGTTGGTTTTAGTCTTGATGAAATAAAAAATGATATAACAGGAACCCCAGCTTCTTTTGAACCAGTTATTGATTATATAGTTACAAAAATTCCACGCTTTACATTTGAGAAATTTCCGGGTTCAAATCCCTATCTTGGAACAGCTATGAAGTCCGTGGGTGAAGTTATGGCTATTGGAAGGACTTTTAAAGAGAGTATCCAAAAAGCACTTTGTTCTTTAGAGAGAGATTTGAGCGGATTTGATGTATTAAAACTTAGCAAAGATGAGCTTGTATATGGTCTAAGACATGCAAATGAAAAGCGAATTTTGATGTTAGCACAAGCTTTTAGAGATGGTTTTGATATAGAAGATGTTTATGAATATACTAAGATAGATAGATATTTTTTAAATCAAATAAAAGAGATAGTTGAGTTTGAAAAGCAAGTTGATATGGATATTTTAAATGATGAAAATTTACTAAGAAAAGCTAAAACAATGGGCTTTTCTGACAAGATGCTTGCGATTTTGATAAACGAAAAAGATAATTTAGAATTAAGCCAAAATGATATATTTTTCGCTCGTTCAAAACTAGGTGTTGGTTTAGAATATAGCGAAGTTGATACTTGTGGCGGTGAGTTTAAAGCCTTAACTCCTTATCTTTATTCAAGTACAAATATCACAAAAATACAACAAAAAACAGATGTTTCACAAGATAAAAAAGTAATGATAATAGGCGGTGGACCAAATAGAATAGGTCAAGGTATAGAGTTTGATTATTGTTGTGTTCACGCTAGCTATGCCCTTAAAGATTTGGGTATAAAAACTATAATGTATAACTGCAACCCTGAAACTGTTTCTACTGATTATGATACAAGTGATGTGCTTTATTTTGAGCCTATTGATTTTGAACATTTAAGGGCTGTAATAGAACACGAAAAGCCAGATGGAGTTATCGTTCATTTTGGTGGTCAAACACCGCTTAAATTTTCAAAAAGATTAAGTATAGCCGGAGCAAAAATAATAGGAACTAGTGCTAGAACTATTGATATCGCCGAAGATAGAAAGAAATTTAGCGAGTTTATAAATAAAATCGGCGTTAAACAACCAAAAAATGACACCGCAACTAGCGAAGATGAAGCCATAAAAAAGGCTGCTGAGATAGGATATCCTGTGCTTGTTCGCCCTAGCTATGTTCTTGGTGGTAGAGCCATGAGAAGAGTCCATAGCGAGAGCGAGCTTAGAGAGTATATGAATGAGGCTGTAAGTGTTAGTAACAACTCTCCTGTATTGCTTGATAAATTTTTGCAAAATGCAACAGAGCTTGATGTTGATGCTGTAAGTGATGGTAAAGATGTCTATGTGGCTGCTGTTATGGAGCATATTGAAGAGGCCGGAATACACTCAGGAGATAGTGCTTGCATACTTCCTGCTTTGAATTTAAAAGATGAAATGATAGCAAAAGTAAGAAATCAAACAAAAGAGATAGCTTTAAGCTTAGGTGTTGTTGGGCTTTTAAATATTCAGTTTGCGATATATGAAAATGAGCTTTATATGATAGAAGTAAATCCAAGAGCATCAAGAACCGTTCCTTTTGTAAGCAAAGCTACCGGTGTTCCAATTGCAAAAGTTGCTACTAGGGTTATGTGGCAAGGCGATTTACAAGAGGCTCTTAAATACTATGATAAATACAATGTCGTAACTTATGATAATGGAATTTTTATACCAAAAGCGCAAAAGCATATTTGTGTAAAAGAGGTTGTTTTACCGTTTAATAAACTAAATGGTGCTGATTTGATTTTAGGTCCTGAGATGAAATCAACGGGCGAGGTTATGGGTATTAGTAGTAACTTTGCAAAGTCATTTGCAAAATCCCAAATAGCTGCAAATAACACACTTCCGACAAGTGGAAATGTCTTTTTAACACTTGCTGATGCAGATAAAATTTATGCTGTAAAACTGGCAAAAGAGCTTATGGACTTAGGATTTAAGATTATAGCAACCGGCGGAACATATAAGGTTTTAAAAGAGTATGATTTGGATGCTGAGTTTGTTTATAAGATAAGCGAAGGAAGACCAAATATAGAAGATAGGTTGAAAAATGGTGAAATTTCACTCGTGATAAATACAAGCGATAGCAAATCAAATGCCGATGATGGCAAAAAAATAAGACAAAGTGTGCTTAGATTTAAAATACCTTATTTTACAACTATAGCTGCCGCTCAAGCCGCTGCAAAATCAATAAAAAGTGTTCAAGATGGCTTAGTGTATGAGGTCGTGTCTATTCAGGATTATTTGGAGCAAAACGTATGATAGAAGGTGGCATAGGCGGAGGTAATACAAGAACGGGTCTTATTTTTGAGGGCAAGGTTGATTTAGCTACTTTTTTATCAAATCAACCTGGTTATAAAGTTACTGAAAATTTTGATGTTTTTTATAATGATGAGATTGTTGGTAGGATTTTTAAAAAGCATAGTTTTTACAAATTTCTTGAAGAAAATAATGTTAATTGGAAAAATATTATATCAAAGAAGTTGCTTCCAGATGATAGTATTTATGTAATTATCAACAATACTTTTTTTATAATTGAATGTAAATTTCAAAAAGTGGCAGGTTCGGTTGATGAAAAATTACAAACTTGCGACTTTAAGAAGAAACAGTATATAAAATTATTATCTCATCTTAATATGGAAGTTGAGTATATTTACCTTTTAAGCGATTGGTTTCAAAAACCAGAATATAGAGATGTTTTAGATTATATTATAAGTGTTAGATGTAGATATTATTTTAATTATATACCACTTGATGTTTTAGGTTTGCCAATACCATGAAAAAAGAATTTCAAATATATAATGGTGATAGCTTTGAAATTTTACCAAATTTCAAATCACAGTTTGATCTTATCTTCGCCGATCCACCTTACTTTTTATCTAACGACGGTTTGTCTATACAAAGTGGCAAAATAGTCTCTGTAAATAAAGGAGAATGGGATAAAAGCTATGGTATTGATGAGATAGATAAATTTAATTTGAATTGGCTTGATTTGGCAAAGAATTCTTTAACAGATAATGGTAGTATTATGATAAGTGGGACATATCATAATATTTTTTCCATAGGTAGAGCTTTACAAAAATTAGATTATAAAATTTTAAATATTATCACATGGCAAAAGACAAACCCACCACCGAATTTTAGCTGTAGGTACTTAACACACTCGACTGAGCAAATTATTTGGGCTAGAAAAAGTCAAAAATATAAGCATATTTTTAATTATGAGCTTATGAAAAAAATCAATAGCAATAAACAAATGAAAGATGTTTGGAGTTTTCCTGCTATAGCCCCTTGGGAAAAAAGTTTTGGAAAACACCCAACACAAAAGCCACTTTCTCTTTTGGTTAGATTAGTGTTAATGGCGAGCAATGAAAACTCGTTAATCTGTGATCCGTTTTCAGGCTCATCAACAACAGGAATTGCAGCTAATTTAACGGGTAGAAATTTTATAGGAATAGAAAAAGAGTCTGAATTTGTTCAAATGTCGTTAAATAGAAAAAAAGAATTAGATATAAAATACGAGTTTTTTAAAAGTAAAATTTCAGATTTTAAATTTTTATAGTTATTACCTTACGACCAAAAAATGGTCGCAAGGTTTAAATTATCTCTTTTATTAGAAGTTGAGGTGTTATGAGTCCTCTGAAAGAATTTTTTGATACAGAAAAAACTATATCTATTTTCTCTCCAGTTCTTACGTGTCTTGTAAAATTAAAAAACAATGCTTCAAGCGTTTTTTCGCCCTTTTGCAAAATGAGTTTTAGGTGGTTTTGTTCTTTTCCTATTAGTTTATCGTTTTTTACAGTTACGTTTTGAATTTTAAATATAGGGCGAGGGTTTTTTTGTCCGTAAGGCTCAAAGTATTCTAAAATTTCAAGCAAAGAATAATCTATCTCTTTAGGACTAATTTCTCCTAAAAACTCATCATTTGTGCTAAATTTATGCAAGTCCATTAAAAAGCAACTGTTGTTTATAGACTCTTTAAATTTATCTAGATTTATAGGATCGCACACAAGTCCAGCAGCCCCTTGATGACCCCCAAAGCTCATTAAAAGCTCTTCGTGTTCAGCTATCAAAGATAAAATATCTATCTTTCCTACGCTTCTCGCACTTCCTTTAGCTTTGTTCTTATCTACGCTAAATACTATTGCTGGTTTTTTAAAATGTTTAGCAAGACGGCTAGCTACTATCCCAATAACCCCCTCATGCCAATTTTCACCCCAAGTAACGATAATGTGTTCATTTGCATTTATGCATTTTTTAGAATCTTCAAAGAGTATTTTTTCTTCCTCTTTTCTTGAGTTATTAAACTCAACTATCACATCAAGATATTTGTATGCATCATTAATATTTTTTGTTCGTAAAAAATTAAATGAATTTATCGCATCATCCATTCTTCCGGCCGAGTTGATTAAAGGCGCTATTAAAAAGCTTATGTCATCGCATTCAAATCTATCTTTTCCGTAAAAATCCCTAATAGCACAAAATGCAACTCTTCTTGATTTGTTTAATCTTTCTATGCCTAATTTTACAAGTATTCTATTCATGTCGCGAAGTTCCATCATATCAGCCATGATGGCTATGGATAATAGATCTAAAAACTTACCCATATCGTATTTTATGCCAAATACCTCTTTTAAAGCTCCTATTAGATACCAAGCTACTTGTGCTCCACAAATTTCAATATTTGGAAAACAACAATCTTCTTGTTTTGGGTTTATTATCGCATATGCATCTGGCAATACTGGTAGTGGCATATGGTGATCTGTTATTATAAGATCTATGCCTAATTGTTTGCACATATCAGCGGCTTCATTAGCACTTATTCCATTATCTACTGTTATGATTAAATCAGCATTTTTAAACTCATCTATTATAGCTGGATTTAGTCCATAACCATCTTTAAATCTATTTGGGATTCTAACTTTATAATTTTTAACTTTTAAATCATCAAAAAAATCAGCCATTATCACACAAGATATAACACCATCAACATCATAGTCTCCGACAATAACTATATTTTCGTTGTTTTGTATGGCTTGTTTTATTCGCTCTGCGCCCTTAAATGTGTCTTTTAAGTCGCAGGGTTTAGGAATTTCGGAGAGCTTTTTATGAATGTCTTTACTAAATCTTAGCTCAAGTAAATTCCTTATATCATCTTTATTTAGCATTTTCAATGCTTGATTTTATAAAACCTAATATTGTCGGATTTGGTTTTGTTAGGCGAGATGTAAACTCTGGATGAAATTGGACTCCTATAAAAAATGGATGGTCTTTTAGCTCAACTGTCTCAATTAGTCCGTTGCTTGTTCCGCTTATCATAAGACCATTTTTTTCAAAACTTTCTTTGTATTTTGGATTTGCTTCATAGCGATGGCGATGTCTTTCTTTTATAACTTTTTGGTTTGAATAAATTTTTGACAAAATTGAGTTCGGTTTTACATTGCACTCATAAGCCCCAAGTCTCATTGTGCCACCTAGTGGGCTTTTGTGTGTTCTTATTTGCTCTTTTCCGTGCGCATCAATAAAGCTATCTATTAGATAGATTATAGGATTTTCGCAGTTTTCATTAAACTCAATTGAGTTTGCATCTTGTAGCTTCAAAACATTTCTAGCAAATTCAATCAATGCTAGTTGCATACCAAGACAAATTCCAAGATACGGTTTTTTGTTCTCTCTAGCAAATTGTATAGCTAGTATTTTGCCACTTACTCCCCGTTCCCCAAAACCACCAGCAACTAACACACCATCTACATCTTTTAAAATTTCATTGACATTGTCTTTTTCTACTTTTTCGCTATCCACCCATTTTAGGTTTATTTTTGCGTCTAGGTTTGCACCAGCATGTATAATGCTTTCTGTAAGACTTTTGTAGCTTTCTTTTAAGTCAATATATTTTCCAACAAATGCTATTGTTGTCTCTCCTGTTGGAGCTAAGATTCTTTTTACTAAGCTATCCCAGTTTTGCATATCAGGTGTTAATTTTCCAAGTTCTAGCGTCTCAGCTATCGGGGTAAGTATATCCTGTTTTAAAAATGATAGCGGAATTTGATATATACTAGTGCTATCAGCACTTTCTATTACACAGTTTTTCTCTACCCCGCAACTAAGAGCTATTTTATCTTTTAACTCACGATTTAAAGGCATTTCGCTTCTGCAGATAATCATATCAGGCGTTATGCCTATACGGCGAAGTTCACCAACACTATGTTGAGTAGGCTTTGTTTTTAGTTCGCCGGCAACTTTTATAAAAGGCACCAAAGTAAGGTGAATATTCATCGCATTTTTTCTGCCAACTTCGGTTCTTAAAGCCCTAATTGCTTCTAAAAAAGGAAGCCCTTCTATATCTCCTACCGTTCCGCCGATTTCTACTATAAGTATATCTTTACCTTCTCCGGCTTTTTTGATCCTATCAACTATTTCACCAACTATATGCGGTATAACCTGAATAGTCTTACCAAGATAATCGCCTCTTCTTTCTTTTTCTATAACAGCGCTATAAACCCTTCCTGTTGTAAAGTTATTGTTTTGACTTAAGCTCTCATCTAAAAAACGCTCATAATGTCCCAAATCAAGGTCTGTTTCAGCTCCATCATCTGTTACAAAAACCTCTCCGTGTTCGAGCGGACTCATTGTGCCAGGGTCTACATTTATGTATGGGTCAGCCTTTAAAATACTTACTTTTAAGTTAGCGTTTTTAAGCAGTGTTCCAATACTAGCAGCCGCTATGCCTTTGCCAAGTGAGCTTAGAACCCCGCCTGTCACAAAAATATACTTTGTTTGCTTTGACATAAGTTTTCCTTCATCTATTATTTTTTATAAACAAATTATATCTTTTTAAAATTTTAAATATGATTAATTATTTAATATCATAAATGCATACTTTGTTGGTTTAAAATTTTTAGTGCAGATGAAATAAATGTTTAAGTTTTATTATTATAAAATTTCACTTAAATGTATAAGAAATATATAACTAATTTTTTTAAATTTTATATTGATGGCTTTAAGAATATGAAGCTTGGAAGAAAGCTTTGGCTTATCATAATAATCAAACTTGTGATTATGTTCGGTGTTCTTAAAGTTTTTGTGTTTAATAATACTTTAAATTCTAAATTTAAATCAAATGAAGAAAAAAGCGATTTCGTGCTTTTAAATCTAACAAAGGAATAAAATGGCTGAATTAGGTTCTGTTGATTGGTCTAGGGCTCAGTTTGCTCTTACTTCAATATATCATTTTTTGTTTGTTCCATTAACTTTGGGTCTTAGTTTTATTGTTGCTATAATGGAGAGTATTTATATAAAAACAGGTAGTGAAGAGTGGCTTAGAATAACTAAATTTTGGCTTAAGCTTTTTGGTATAAACTTTGCAATAGGTGTTGCAACAGGTATTATTATGGAGTTTGAGTTTGGGACAAATTGGGCAAATTATAGTTGGTTTGTTGGAGATATTTTTGGAGCTCCTTTGGCTATAGAAGGCATTGTTGCATTTTTTCTTGAAAGCACATTTTTTGCTGTTATGTTTTTTGGATGGGATAGGGTAAGTAAGAAATTTCATCTTATATCAACTTGGTTAGTTGCTATAGGATCAAATCTTAGTGCTATGTGGATTTTGATAGCAAATGGTTGGATGCAATACCCAATAGGCATGCAATTTAACCCAGATACAGCAAGAATGGAAATGCAAAGTTTTCTTGAAGTTGCGCTTAGTCCTGTTGGTTTTATAAAATTTTTACATACAGTAACTAGTGGTTATACAATATCAGCTTTGTTTGTTATAGGAATATCAGCTTGGTTTATACTAAAAGGTAAAAATATCATAATGGCTAAAAAATCTATGATAGTAGCTACCTCTTTTGGTCTTATAACCTCTTTATTTTTGTTATTTAGTGGAGATGAAAGTGCATATCAAGTAACACAAGTTCAGCCAATGAAACTAGCAGCTATGGAAGGGCTTTATGAAGGAAATCAAAGACAAGGATTAGTTGCATTTGGATTGCTTGATACAAACAAACAACCTGGCGATAAGAAAAAACCTTTCGTTTTTGATATAGAAGTTCCTTATTTGCTTTCTTTGCTTGGACAAAGGGATTATAAGGCATTTGTTGCGGGTATAGATGATTTGATTTATGGAAATGAAGAACACGGGGTTGAGAGTATAATATCTAAAATTGATAAAGGTAAAATTGCCGTAAATGCTTTAAGAGAGTATAAAGAAGCTAAAAAAAATCAAGATCTTGATGCTATGAGTAATGCAAAATCAACCCTTGATGAAAATATCAAATACCTTGGATATGGTTACTTAAAAGATCCAACAGAGGCTATACCGCCTGTTGCTACTACGTTTTATAGTTTTCATATAATGGTTGCTTTGGGAAGCTTTTTTATATTTTTGTTTTTAGTTATTACTTATTTATGTATGGCAAACGATATAACTAAATTTAAAAAACTTCTTTGGATATGTGTTTTGAGTATTCCACTTGGTTATATAGCGGCTGAGGCAGGTTGGATTGTGGCTGAAGTTGGTAGGCAGCCTTGGGTTGTTCAAGATCTTATGCCAACTAGTGTAGGTGCTACAAATTTATCTGATGTAAATGTGAAGATATCATTTTTTGCTTTTGCTGTATTGTTTACAGTGCTTTTGATAGCTGAAATAAAAATTATGCTAAAACAGATAAAGTTAGGATTTTGATTATGATAGGGTTAGAATTTTTACAAATTTATTGGTGGTTTTTGGTAAGTTTACTTGGTGGATTACTTGTTTTTATGATGTTTGTTCAAGGTGGACAAACATTAGTTTTTACGCTTGCAAAAGATGACTTGCAAAAAGATATGATAATAAACTCAGTAGGGCGAAAATGGGAGCTTACATTTACTACTCTTGTTTTATTTGGTGGTGCTTGTTTTGCAGCTTTTCCACTTTTTTATTCAACTAGTTTTGGTGGAGCATATTGGGTTTGGCTTGGAATACTTTTTTGTTTTATTATTCAAGCTGTAAGCTATGAATACCGTAAAAAACCGGATAATTTTTTAGGCACAAAGACATATGAAATTTTTCTTTTTATAAATGGATCTTTGGGTGTCATACTTATAGGAGTGGCAGTTGCTACATTTTTTTCGGGTAGTAGTTTTAGCTTAAACGATCATAATTTTGTCCAGTGGCAAAGTTCTATGCGTGGGCTTGAAGCATTTAGTAATCCAATGCTTTATACTCTTGGACTCTCTTTGTTTTTTCTTGCAAGGATAGGGGGGTGTTTATACCTTATAAATAATATAAACGATGATGAGATAAGGCTAAATGCTAGAAAGGCAGTTTTAAAAAACACGCTTATATTTTTACCTATATTTTTAGTATTTTTGGCTTGGGTATTTTTAAAAGATGGTTTTGAATACTCACAAGATGGTGTGATTTCTATGGTTAAATACAAATATTTTATCAATCTTTTAAATATGCCAGCTGTTTTTGCCATGCTCGTTATTGGTATTTTTTTGACACTTTATGGTATATTTAAAGGTGCATTTACAAAAAGTATCTATGCTGTTGTGTATTATGGATTTGGTGTTGTTATGGCTGTAACCGCGCTATTTTTAGCGACTGGTTTAAACAATACAGCATTTTATCCATCTTTTTATGATTTGCAAAGTTCGCTTACTATAAAAAATGCTAGTTCTAGCCATTATACTTTAAATACTATGTTTTATGTTAGTTTGCTTATACCATTTGTATTGGGGTATATTTTTGTTGTTTGGAGATCAATGGATAGTAAAAAAATAACAGCTGATGAGATAAAAAATGACCATCATGCTTATTAAGGAGTTTTAGATGACATCAGCACTATTTTTTCTTTTTTTATGGATTTTATCCCTATTTTTAAGTTATAAATTTGTCATTTTAAATATAAAAGAGACAGAAAAACGAGAGAAGAATGAGTCAAAATAGCTAGGTTTTATACTAGCTATTTTTAATTACTTCACATCTTTAATGCAAAAAATCCTTATCAATAATAAAAATAAGTCCAATCACTAAACTTATGAGTTCTCGACATTAAAAAAGATTTATTGTTTATCTCTGTTTTTTTATTATCTATTAAAAATCTTTTCTTAGTTTTAAAATACTTTGCGATAATTATGATCTTTTAATATACCTTTTATAAAGTAAATTTTTGCTTAGTTTGTATGTTTTATGATGTTACGAATTTTATACTTGGCACACAGATTTTGTATGCCAAGTTTTATTATTTTAGTTGGGTTTAGATCAAAAACCGTGTTCGGTTTTACCTTTGACCCATACATCAGAGCCGACTTTTTTATGTAGTTCTGGATATTTGCTAATGTCAAACTCAGGGCTATGGTGTTCTTTTACTTGTTCTTCAAAGTCTTTTAGTAAAAGCATAGCCGTTGGTGCCATTATTACAATTACAATTAAGTTTATAACAGCCATTATAGCCATTGAAGCATCTGCCATATCCCATACCAAACCTATCTTTTGAACTGAGCCAAAATACACCATAAAAAGCACAATTATACGAAATATAGTTAATGTAATTGGGGAGTTTTTGATAAATTGCATGTTGCTTTCAGCATAGGCATAATTTCCTATAATAGAGCTAAAACAGAAGAAGAATAACAATATAGCAAGGAAGCTTCCGCCCCAGTCGCCTACACTATGCTGTATAGCAAGCTGCGTTATTTGAGCGCCGTCTATACCCTCAGTGCCAATAGCCCCACTAAGAAGTATGATAAATGCTGTGCAAGAACAAACTACTATGGTATCCACAAAAACACCAAGCATTTGTATAAGACCTTGGTTCGCAGGGTGCCAAGCGTCACTTGCTGCCGCCGCATTTGGAGCCGAACCCATACCGGCTTCATTTGAGAAAAGTCCTCTTTTTATACCATTTAGCATAGCTGCAGTAAGACCACCTACAACTCCACCACCGGCTGCACTAAAATTAAAAGCATCTTTAAATATTTTACCAAAAACAACAGGAACTTCGCCAAGATTTGTAATAATAATATAAACAGCTATTAGCAAATAAGCCAAAGCCATTACAGGAACTATTTTCTCAGCCACCTTGGCAACTCTTTTTATGCCACCAAATATAATAGGAGCGGTCAATATAACTAGCCCAACAGCTACGTATTCTATATTCCAATCCCATGCTTTTGATGTAACTGCTGTTATTGTGTTTGCTTGAACAGAGTTAAAAACAAAACCAAAAGCTAGTATTAATGATACTGCAAAAGCTACGCCAAGCCATCTCATCCCTAGACCTTGTGTGATATAGTATGCTGGACCACCTCTATATCCTCTTCCATCAGGATTTTTTATCTTATAAAGTTGAGCTAATGAGCTTTCTACAAAGGCCGAAGACATACCTATAAGTGCTGTAATCCACATCCAAAACACAGCGCCAGCACCACCTAAACTAATCGCAATGGCAACACCAGCCACATTTCCCGTGCCTACCCTGCTAGCAAGACCAGTTGCAAAAGCTTGAAATGGGCTTATGGCATGCGCCGAAACTCTTTTTCCTACAACCATTCTTCGGATACTTTGTTTAAAAAGCCTAATCTGTAAAAATCTTGTGCGAATTGTAAAATATATACCAACAGCAAGAAGTATATAAACCAAACTACTCCATAAGTAGTTGTTTAGAGTATTAACAATTTGAGTTAAAATTGTTAATAGATTATTTGATAGTTCACTCACTCACTTTCCTTTTTTAAAATATTTAAGTTTTGTATTTTATGCTAAAATCACTTTAATTTTAGTAATATTTAGTTGAAAAATATTTTATTTTATTTATTGTTTAAAATTTTATATAAATAAATTTTTGCATATTCCATTAAAATACAAAAAAATACCTACAAATTTAACCGTTTAATAAATTGTTTTGTTGACTATAGTTAGAAAAATAAAACATACTTGAAAGAATAAAAAACATATATAGCAGATAAACCTTTTAAAGCAATTAATACAAAAACAGCTAACTAACTCTACTGTATACAATTTAAGCAATTAAGATTTGGTGTAAAATAGATAAAAATATTTTTTGAAGTATATTATTTTATGTTTGGATGGTATTTGTTTAAAGTGAATTTTCATATTTTTTGGATAAAATCTAGTAAATTTTTATTTAAGGCAATATATGGAAAAAGATACCAAAAAAAAAGAAAAAAATACAACTGAAACAAAAAATGATGCAGAGAAAAAAAAGGCATTAGACCTTGCTTTAAAGCAGATAGATAAAGCCTTTGGTAAAGGCACTATGGTAAGACTTGGCGATAAAGAAATTGAGCCTATTGACTCTATACCGACTGGCTCTTTGGGGCTTGATTTGGCTCTTGGTATAGGCGGTGTTCCTAAGGGGCGTATTATAGAAGTATATGGTCCTGAGAGTTCAGGTAAGACTACCTTAACACTTCACATCATAGCACAAGCTCAAAAAGCAGGTGGGACTTGTGCGTTTGTAGATGCTGAACACGCACTTGACGTAAAATATGCTTCAAATTTAGGTGTTGATACTGACAATTTATATGTCTCTCAGCCTGATTTTGGCGAGCAAGCTTTGGATATAGTAGAAACACTAGCAAGAAGCGGAGCTATCGATCTTATAGTGGTTGATAGTGTTGCTGCACTAACTCCAAAAAGCGAGATAGAAGGCGATATGGGCGATCAGCACGTTGGACTTCAAGCAAGACTTATGAGCCAAGCGCTTAGAAAGCTAACCGGCGTTGTTCATAAAATGGGAACAACTGTTATTTTTATAAATCAAATTCGTATGAAGATAGGCGCTATGGGATATGGAACACCTGAAACAACAACAGGTGGAAATGCGCTTAAATTTTATGCCTCTGTTAGACTTGATGTAAGAAAAGTTGCTACACTAAAACAAAACGATGAACCAATAGGAAATAGAGCTAAGGTTAAGGTTGTTAAAAATAAAGTGGCACCACCTTTTAAAACAGCTGAGTTTGACATAATGTTTGGCGAGGGTATAAGTAGAGAAGGTGAGATTATTGATTATGGTGTTAAGCTTGATGTTATAGATAAATCAGGTGCTTGGTTTAGCTATAAAACTAGCAAATTAGGTCAGGGTAGAGAGAACTCAAAGGCTTATTTGAAAGAAAATCAAGATGTTGCAAATGAGATCATAGAAACCATAAAAAGCTCTATGGGGATAGCTCAAATTTTAACCAATAAAGATGATGATAAAACAGAAGATGATTTGGGAGATGAATAATGATATATATTGAAGATGTAAGCGCGATAGAAGTTTTAGACAGTAGAGGAAATCCAACAATAAAAGCCTTTGTTGCATTAAGTGATGGAACTGTTGAAAGTGCGATAGTTCCAAGTGGTGCAAGCACAGGTAAAAGAGAAGCTTTAGAGCTAAGAGACAAAGATGAAAGATACGGCGGAAAAGGTGTTTTAACTGCGGTTTCAAATGTAAATGAAAAAATTGCAGAAGCTATAATAGGCCTTGATGCTTACAATCAAAAAGCGGTTGATGATGAGATGCTTGAACTTGATGGAACTAAAAACTATTCAAATTTAGGTGCTAATGCTGTTTTGGGTGTTTCTATGGCAGTAGCTAGGGCAGCAGCAAAAAGCTTAAATATTCCTTTGTATAGATATCTTGGCGGTGCAAATGCTAGCGTGCTTCCGGTTCCAATGTTTAATATAATAAACGGCGGCGCTCATGCAAACAATAGTGTTGATTTTCAAGAGTTTATGATTATGCCTTTTGGTTTTTCAAACTTTAGCGATGCTTTAAGGGCGGCTACTGAAATTTATCACAAACTAAAAAACATATTAAATAATGCAGGACATAGCACAGCAGTTGGCGATGAGGGTGGTTTTGCTCCAAATTTAAAAGACAACGAAGAGCCTATAAAACTAATAATGCAAGCCATACAAGAAGCTGGATACAAAGCCGGAGAGCAGATAAAACTAGCACTTGATGTCGCTTCTAGTGAGCTTTATAAAGATGGAAAATACGAAGTTTGTGGCGAGAAATTAAGTAGCGAACAACTTGTTGATTATTATGTTGGATTGTGCGATAAATATCCTATCTTTTCTATAGAAGATGGACTTAGTGAAGATGACTGGGATGGATGGAAAATCCTAACAAATAAGCTTGGTGGTAAAGTTCAATTAGTAGGTGATGATCTTTTTGTAACAAATGAAGAGATACTAAATGAAGGTATACAAAAAGGTATCGCAAATGCTATTTTGATAAAACCAAATCAAATAGGCTCTGTATCTCAAACAATGCAAACAGTTCGCCTTGCTCAAAGAAATGGCTATCGTTGTATAATGAGTCATAGAAGTGGCGAAAGCGAAGATAGCTTCATAGCTGATTTCGCCGTTGCTTTAAACACAGGCGAGATAAAAACTGGTGCTACAAGTAGAAGTGAAAGAAATGCAAAATACAATAGACTTCTTGAAATAGAATTAGAAACTAGCGAGTTTTTGGGAAATAAAATTTGAGTGAAATTTTAAAAGAGTATGACAAAGAGCAAAAAAAGTTCAAGAAAAAATACTCTTTTTTGGAAATATTAAAATACATTGGTGTTGTCTGTTGTGTCATTTTGTTTGGCATATATATAGGTAATATGCTATTTGGAAAGAGGTCTTTGGATGTTATGCTTAGTTTGCAAAACAAAAAAGAAAATCTAATCAAAGATGTTGAATATCTTAAAAAAGAAAATTCTAGACTGCAAAAAGAGTATTTTGAGCTAAAAGACCTTGAATCCGATGTAAGTAAAAAGTGAGTGTTATGAATAAAATTTTATTGATATTTGTTTTGGTTTTTGGTGTTTATGCAAGAGAAAATCCTTTTGTTTCCATGAATGATTTAAATACAAGTATAGTTACTACAAATATAAAAGAAGAGTATAAAGAATTTGAAAAGAGAAATGTAAATTTTCCTAGTGATGCCTCTTTGCTTCTTGATGTTAAATTTAAATATCGAGCAAGCGACGGTAGTATAAAAGAGAAAAAACTAGACATAAATGAAACCATAAATTTCAAAAATAAATATGTGATTGCTAAGATAAAAGATCTAGAAATTCCAAAGAGTGAAAAACTTGATGTTTCTGTTACTATGCCAGAAAAAAGTAGCATTAAGATTCTTGATATAAACTCAACACAAGATGACAATAAAACAAAAAAAATAATCTCAGTACCAGAAGAGATGAAAATATCATCTGTTGCATCAAATGAAAATACAAAAATAAATATTAAAGACACACAAAATATATCTATATCGCAAGTTCAACTCCCACTAAAAAGCATTAAAATATTTGATTTTTTAAGATTTGATATTAATCCTATGAGTATGAAAATTTTAACAGCTGATAAGGTCGTTAAACACTTTAAGTATGAAAAAAATAAGATTGTTATTGATTTTAAAAGAAAAAATAGATTTAAAACTCGCAGCATAAATGTTGATTGTGGTGCATTTAAAGATATTACAGTTGGTTGGCATAAGAATTATTACCGTGTAGTTGTCAAATTAGATAAAAATTATAAATATAATTTTTCAAATTTGCAAAATTTAAGTGGATATAGTATAAAGTTACATAAATAACTTTTAAGGAGCAAAAAATGAAAACAGTTATAATTATGTCTCATCCTTATTACGAGAATTCTCGTGTAAATAAGACCTTATTTGAAGCGGCAAAAGGTGCTGATAATGTCGTTGTTAGACATTTAGAAGAAATTTACGGCACTGATACAAGCAAGATAGATGTTGCTAATGAACAAAAAATCTTAGAAAATGCAGATAGGATAGTTTTTCAGTTTCCTCTTTTTTGGTTTGGTATGCCACCTATGTTAAAAGCTTATGTTGATTTAGTATTTGCTTATGGTTGGGCTTATGGAACAAGTGGAGATAAGCTAAAAGGTAAACAGTTTCAAGTAGCGGTAAGCTCTGGAACAGCTGAAGCTGAGTATTCTAAGCAAGGTAAAGTAGCTCTTACTTATGATGAGCTTTTATTACCACTTCAAGCAACAGCTGGCTATTGTGGTATGAGTCTAAATAAAATATTTGTAAGTGGCGGTGCTTTAAATGCAAGTGATGATGATATCAAAAACTATGCTGATAAGTATGTAGCTCTTCTTAAAAACTAATTTATAAAGGAAGAATTATGCAAGACTATCTTGACATTTTGAAATTTCGTCATGCTACTAAAATTTTTGATGAAAACAAAAAAGTATCCGATGATGATATAAACTATATACTAGAAGCAGGCAGGCTTAGTCCTAGCTCTATGGGTTTTGAGCCTTGGGACTTTTTGGTGGTTGAAAATAAAGAACTTCGCAAAAAGATACAAGAAAAAAGTCACAATCAACAGCAAGTTATCACCTCTTCACATTTGATATTTATACTATCTAAGCTTTCAGAGCTTAAAAGTGATGGCACTTATGTAGAACAAGTTGTTGGTATGAGACTAGATAAAAACGAAGAAGAGAAAGCCAAAAGAGTTGAGTTTTATAGAAATTTTCTAAAAAATAGTTTCAAAGACGAAGAAGAGCTACTTTATACTTGGGCTCATGCACAAGCTATGTTTGCTGCTACAAATATAATGAATGCTGCGGCATTTAAAGGCATAGATAGTTGTCCTATGGAAGGCCTTGATAAAGTAGCTGTTGGCGAGATACTTGGCTTAGATCCAAGAAAACATCGCATAGCTATAATGCTACCGGTTGGATACCGCTTAAATGAACAACCTACAAAATATCGCCGAGATATAAAAAATCTAGTATCTTGGATCAAATAAATACTTTTCAAGCCTGAATTTCGGGCTTGAAAATTTTATCTAGTTAAAAAATACCTACATCAAAACATAAATTTGAATTTGTTGTTTTGTTAAACAGCTTACTTTTAAATTATTTATAATATTTTTTTCTTTTTTATTTGTAGTATAAGTCAAAATTTTAGATTTATTTTAATTTTTTATTATTTATGTTATTAGTAATATGAATTTTTAATAATAATTTAATATAGGAGGGGGTAAAATATCTAGATAAATTTTACTTAAGGAGAAAAAGTTGAAAATTTCAAAGATTGCTAGTGCGACCTTGATCGCTGTTGCCTTAACCCAAGGTGTTTGTGTTTATGGAGATGATAAACAAAATGCAATTGAACACTATAAAGAAGAGAAATCAAAGTTAAAAACATCTCAAAAAGCAGAGAAAGATATCACATCCGCCCTACAAGAGCTTAAAAAATATGTAGATTATCTTAAAGACTATGATCCAAGAGAGAATAATAATAATAATACTGATAATACAAAAAATATAGACAAATTGATACAGCAAATCGATTCAGCTAGAAGAAAAATGTACTATATAGGAGATAATGATGGATACCCTGATGGTAAGGGCGGTACAAAAGATTATATAGAATATGATGATGATAAAGGTAATAAAGTCAAGCTTACAAAAAATGGACAAAAAGTAGAGATTACAATTCAAGGTAAAAATAGTGGTGTTGCTAAGGACTTTGCTTTAACTGGTGATGTTACTAAGAGCGATTTTGAAAAATTCTTTAAAGGTACTAATAGAGAAATTGTAATCGGTCTTATGGATGGCTTTATGAAAGAATTTCACAAAGCTGTTGAAGTAAGAGAAGATTGGTTTGTTGAAAAAAAAATGGATTATATCTCCGAAATTAACGAAGATGGCGCAATTGATTTTTCATCAGAAGATACTCAAATCATAAAAGAGATATCTAAAGGCATAAAAGATGCTGCAGAAGCTTTAGGCACTAATCATAAACTTACAATAGGCAACAATAGCGCTGGTCAAGAAGTAGAGATAACTATCAAAAATGCAGAACATGCAAAAGAGCTTGCCGACGCTGTAGGGACATTAGAAGGTAAAAATAAACAGCTAAATTTAGAACAAGCAAAAGTCGCAGCTAAAGTTCTTATGGATGCTGGAGTAAAACTAAAAAAAGATAATAAAGATCTTAGTAAGATTACTGATGCTAAACAAGTAAAAGATGCTTTAGATATAACCGAATTTGATCAAATTACTTCTAAATTTCAAGGTGATAATAAAGTAAAGGATGCTGTAATAGCTTTTATAATGAGAGATAGTTTGTTTGAATTTAATCAAAATGATAAAATGATTAGTGTGATATATGCAGAAAGGGAAGAGAAAAAGGAACAACTCAAAAAAGCTCTTGAGACATATAAGGGATTTAAACAAGAAGTTGAAAATAATAACAAACAAGCAGCTAAAAACATAATTCTAAAATCTACACCTAGAGAGCTTTTAGCTCAACAAACAGCCTTAACAGAAATTCAAAAAGTTTTAGATGATGCTGCAAAAGATTATGATGCGGATCAACAAGGCAAACAAGATGAAGCAAAGAAAAAAGCATTTGATGATGCACTAGCAAAAGCAAAAGAAGCTGGTGTTGTTATTGCTGCCGATGAAGATAAAAAAGCAAGTGAATTACAAA
Organism: Campylobacter pinnipediorum subsp. pinnipediorum; assembly: GCF_002021925.1. Lineage (NCBI taxonomy): Bacteria > Pseudomonadati > Campylobacterota > Epsilonproteobacteria > Campylobacterales > Campylobacteraceae > Campylobacter > Campylobacter pinnipediorum. The sequence continues at coordinate 1,582,029 of NZ_CP012546.1, read as the reverse complement.
AAAAAGTAGAAGAAGCTTTGAAAGTATTTAATTACAATAATGGTAAGCAGATATATCAAGTAATACAATCTGAAATAGGCTTTGAAAATGCTGAACAAGCATATAACGATAGTTTGGATTTAAGAAAAGATGCCTTCACAAAAGACCCCAAAACACCTCTGTCATCAATGGGCAAAGATGTTATCTCAATTATATTTGATATAGTAAATTCTAATGATGCGGCAGAAAAAGCTTTAATTTTAGACAAAAATTCTTTAGTATCTTTCGTAAAATCAAACGAAGACTCAATCAAAGAAGCTTCATCTGAAATAGGTAAAGTATCTAATCTAGATATGGTTAATTTCAGTAGCCAACTATCAACACAAACAAGACTTGCTAAACTAAGCAACCCATTTAATGAAGACTTAGCATTAGCATCTGCTATAAATAAACTAAGCAATGATAAATTTGCTGATAATGGTGATAGTGTATCATCTGTAATAAAATCATATACAGATAGATTTAACAATGACAACAATATATGGGCAAATGTTATAGGTGCAAAAGGTAAAGTAAAAGATAGTTCTAATCCAGAACTACATGGCTTTAGTATAGGTTATGATAGAGCATTTGATAACACAATAGTAGGTGGATATATGACTCTTGCTAAATCAAAATCTGATTCTAGCCTAATCAACACAAAAGCAAGCAACTATCAATTTGGTCTATATGCTAGAACATATATAGACAATAGCGAGATAGATACAAGAGTATCATTTGGTAAAGCTAAAAACAAAATTGATAGATATGTAAAAAGCAATGGTGATGTATTAACTCAAAACGGTAAATATGATACTACATATACATCATTTGCAGTTGATTATGGTTATGTAATGAATCTAAGCGATAGCTTATTTGTAAAACCATTAGTAGGACTTGATTATTCTCACTCTAAATCAAAAGCTTTCAAAGAAACTGGAAAATTACCATTATCATTTAATGGTGTTACTTCAAAATCTTTAAATGCTAAACTAGGTTTAGAGTTTAGAAAATATGTAGACAATGGAAACTACCTATACATAACTCCAGGATTTGAAGCAGAAGTATACAAAGATGTAAAAGATCCTGTAGCTAGATTTATAGGTTCAAACAAAGATATCAAACTAAAAGCAGATGATAAAAAAGGAAGATTTGTTACACTTAAAACAGGTGCAGAATTAAAACTAACAGATGCTTTATCTACAAATGTTAACTTTGGTGTAAAAGCTAAATCAAAACAACAATACTTTGATGGAACAATAGGACTTAAATACAAATTCTAAGATATACAACTAAACTACCAACCACAACTCTAACCAAGGGTTGTGGTTACTACACATACACAAACAACACCAATCTTATAAAACATACAAATTTCTATCACATATTTATCTTATTTTAATATGGGGAGGGGTAAAATATAGTTGAATTTACTCAAGGAGATAAAATGAAAATTTCAAAGATTGCATGTTGTGCATTATTAGGCGCAATGATAGCTATAAATGCTTATGGTAATGAAACATCTGGATCATCTTTAGATGATATAACAAATATACAAAAAAAGATACAAGATAGAAAACAAGAACTAGAAAAAGTCCAAAAAGATGGAAATAGTTATACTGATAAATTTCAAAAAGAAAAAGAACAAGCTGCAAAAGAAAAAAAAGACCTTGAAGTAGTAAAAGAATTGTTCGAAGGAATAAAAAAAGACCTTGAAGGATTAAAAAAATATCTTGAAGGATCACAAGAGGAAGGTAAAGAACAGTTTCTAAAAGCACTGGATGATAAAATCACACAACAAGAGAAAAAAATCGTAGAACAAGAGAAAAAAATCGTAGAACAACAAGAAGTAGTAGACAAAGCCGAAAAAGCACTAAAAGCAAAAGACAACCCAGAAGAAAGAGCTAAAATCATAGCGGATTTCAATAAAGAACTAGATGCAAAACTAAATCAAGCCAAAAAAGAAAGAGCAGAAGCTATATCAAGTGATAAAAATTTAGAACTAAACAAAGATGAAGCTCAAACAGTATTGTCTTTATTATCTGTTACTAATAATGAAGAAGTTAATAATCTATTATTAAAAACTGAAGCTGAAGACATAGCTATCTTAGCTAAAAATATAAATAGCTCATTAGAAGAAGTTTCAAAAGAGTTTAAAGACAATAAAACAGTAGATACACTTTTATCAAGTGTTGGTTCAGCTATAAACTCAAGACTTGCTAAACTAAGCAATCCATTAAATGATGATCTAGCTTTAGCTTATGCTATAAAAAATCTAAGTGATAATAAATTTGCAGATAACGGAGATACTCTTTCAAGTGTAGTAAAAGAGTATACAAATAGATTTAACTATGACAGCAACCTATGGGGAAATATCATGGGCGGTAAAGCTAAATTAAAATCTCAAGCAAATACAAATACTTATGGATTTATGTTAGGTTATGATAAAGCATTTGATAATATGATAATTGGTGGATATGCTGGATATACTAATGCTAAATCATCAAGTGATACACTAACAACCAAATCAGACAACTATCACTTTGGTGCTTATACTAGAATGTATATAGAGCAAAACGAAATAGATGCTAAAGTATCTTATGGTAAAGGTAAAAACAAACTAGATAGAAAAGTAACTATAGATTCAGACTTTGATGCTAATGCTAAATACAATAGCAAGTTCTTTAATACAAGTATTGATTATGGTTATATATTTGATATAAACAACAACTCTTTTATGAAACCAATGATTGGTTTAGAGTATAGCCATATAAATACTAAAGGCTTTAAAGAAACTGGTAAAGTTCCTGTAAGCTTTAAAGGAAGCACTATAAAAACACTATCAGCTAAAGCAGCAGTAGAGTTTAGAACATATATAGCAAACGGTAACTTCTTATATATAACTCCAGGTATACAAAGAGAATTAACCAAGAGTATGAAAGATACAGAGCTAGCATTTGTAAACTCAACAGAAAATATCAAATATGCATCTAAAAAAGATAAAAACACATTCTTTACACTTAAAACAGGTGCAGAGATGAAACTAACTGATAATCTATCTACAAATATAAACTTTGGCGTAAAAGCTAAATCAAAACAACAACACTACAATGGAACAATAGGACTTTCTTATAAGTTTTAATTGTTAAATAAACTATAACAACCACTGATTTATGTTGGTGGTTGTTATTTATTATATTTATATTTTTTTGTAAAAAACTAATTTTTATATCAAACAATTTTTTAATGTATCCCATAATGCAAAATAAGCTTAAAATAAATCGTTTATTTCTTCTAAGCTTAACAATCATTTATGAAATAGCCATATAAATCACAGGTGTTGTATTTTTAAGAGCTTTATGATTTACTTCTATGATTTTTTTATTAGATTTTAACTTATATTTATTGTTAAATTTTTGAAAGATTTTTAGTGCGTTGAAGCTCTTGTAAATCCTTAAAATTTATACCACTTAATTTGTTGTATTAGTTTATCAAAATTTGATATTTATTTTTTAATAATTTTTTTACTCAGTTTGATAAATTTTATAGGTTTTATATTGATTCTTTATTGTAAGATTTTAAACATAGATGTATAAAAATAAAATTTATTGATTTTACAAGGGAAAATATTTTTTATAATAATAGTTGGTTGCACATTTAAGTGCAACCAAATGAAAGTTTATTCAGCTATTTCGTCGCTAAAATCAGCTGTAGCCAAACGTTTTAATTGGCGATATCTTCTTTGAGCATCTGCTTTGTTGTGATCAAACAACTCTTGTGCGTGTTCAGCATTTGCTTTTTTAAGAGCGTTATATCTTACTTCGTTTAGCAAGAATGACTCATAAAGACTCCAATCAGGCTCTTTTGAAGTTATTTTGATTGGGTTTTTGCCAGCTCTTAGTAGGTCTGGATCATACATATAAGTTGGCCAGTAACCACATTTTGTTGCTAGTTCAGCTTGGTTGCCTGATTGTGATAGACCACCTTTGATACCGTGAGCTATACAAGGAGAGTAAGCTATCACAAGGCTAGGGCCATTATATGCTTCAGCTGCTAACATTGCTTTTATAACATTTACCTGTGAAGCATTTGAGTTTACTTGAGCAACAAATATATTGCCATAGCTCATTGCTATATAACCAAGGTCTTTTTTCTGAACAGGTTTTCCGCTAGCTGTAAATTGTGCTATTGAGCCAGTTCTTGATGATTTTGAGCTTTGGCCACCAGTGTTAGAATAAACCTCTGTATCTAGAACCAGTACATTTATATTTTCACCACTAGCTAAAACATGGTCAAGACCACCAAAGCCTATATCATAAGCCCAGCCATCGCCACCTATTATCCATTGAGATTTTGAGTTGAAGTATTTTTTAAGACATAGTAGTTCATTAACACCTTCAACATCTTTGTTTTGGTTTAGTATTTCTATAAGCTTATCTGCTATTTGCATACTTGCAACAGAGTCATTTCTGCGCTCCAACCAGTCATTGTATAATGCTGCAAGAGAATTTGGAACTTGATCTTTTGTTCTAAGCATTATATCTTCTATACGATGACGCATAGTTTCAGCAGCTATTTTCATACCCATACCAAACTCAGCATTGTCTTCAAATAGTGAGTTAGCCCAAGCTACACCACGACCTTTTGAGTTTTTAGTATAAGGAGTTGAAGGTGCAGAGCCACCATAGATTGAACTACAACCAGTTGCATTTGCGATTATCATGTGATCGCCAAACAATCTTGTTAAAAGTGTTATATAAGGAGTTTCACCACATCCAGGGCAAGCACCGTGGAATTCAAATAAAGGTTGAGCAAAGCCTACATTTTTAACATTATCTTTACCAGTTATATCATCTTTGTATGTAACTTCTTTAAATAGATAATCAGCATTTACTTGTTCGTTTTTATCCATCTCTTCTTCAAGTGGAACCATTACAAGTGATTTTTCTTTGCTCGGGCAGTTTTGTGCGCAAAGCTCACAACCTGTACAGTCAAGAGGGCTAACTTGGATTTTGTATTTTAATCCTTTGACCTCTTTACCTTTTGCCTCTAGAACGTGATCTTTAACTGTTTGAGGAGCTTTTTCTAACTCTTCATCGTTTATAAGGAATGGGCGAATAACAGCGTGTGGGCAAACAAACGCACATTGGTTACATTGGATACAATTTTCTTCTATCCATTTTGGAACTGTTACACCAACACCACGTTTTTCATAAGCTGTTGTTCCTGCCTCAAAGTGTCCATCTTCAAATCCTATAAAGGCTGAAACAGGTAATTGGTCGCCTTTTGCTGCATTGATAGGTTTTACAACTTTTTCAATAAATTCACTACCAACATAGTTGTTTGTTTCTACTTTTTTCTCATCTTCTAAATTTGCCCAGCTAGGGTCAACTTCAACTTTTACAAGCTCATCAGCACCTCTGTCTATAGCTTGATAGTTCATTTCAACTATAGCTTCGCCTTTTTTATTATATGTTTTGTAAGCATACTCTTTCATATATTTTTGAGCATCTTCAAAAGGTATAATTTTTGCAAGTTTGAAGAATGCAGATTGCATAATAGTATTTGTTCTATTTTTTAGTCCTATCTCGTGAGCTAATTTTGTTGCATTAATGATATAAAAATTAACTTTTTTCTTAGCAAGTATTCTTTTTACTTTGTTTGGAATTTTTGCGATTGTTTCTTCTGCATCCCAAATAGAGTTAAGAAGGAATGTTCCGTTCTCTCTGATACCACCTATAACATCATAGATATCAAGATACGCAGCAACAGAGCATGCAACAAAGTGAGGAGTTGAAACTAGATATGTAGATCTGATAGGATTTTTTCCAAATCTCAAGTGGCTTCTTGTGTAACCACCAGATTTTTTACTATCATATGCAAAGTAAGCTTGTGCATAAAGATCTGTTTTATCTCCGATAATTTTAATTGAGTTTTTGTTAGCACCAACTGTACCATCAGCGCCAAGACCGTAGAATAGACACTCTATAGCATCTTTGTCGCTTAGTGAAATTTTTTCTCCAACTTCTAATGACTTAAATGTAACGTCATCAACGATACCTACAGTAAAGCCATTTTTAGGATTGTCTAGTTTTAGGTTGTCATAAACAGCTATCATTTGAGCAGGATCTACGTCTTTTGAGCTTAGACCATATCTTCCGCCTACTATGATAGGATTTAATTCGCTACCATAAAATGCTGTTTTTATATCAAGATATAAAGGCTCACCTAATGAACCAGGCTCTTTTGTTCTATCTAAAACAGCTATTTTTTTAACAGTTTTTGGCATAACATCAAATAGATATTTTGTACTAAATGGACGATATAGATGAACTTTTATAACACCTACTTTTTCGCCTTTTTCCATTAGATGATCTATAACTTCTTCTAGTGTTTGTGTAACAGAACCAATTGCAATTATTATTCTGTCAGCTTCAGGATGTCCGTAATAGTTAAAAGGTTTATAATCTCTTCCTGTTATTTGTGAAATTTCTTTTAAATAACCAGCTACTATATCAGGCACAGCATCATAGTATTTGTTTGATAATTCTCTTGTTTGGAAATATATGTCATCATTTTGTGCTGTTCCTCTTGTTTTAGGACTTTCAGAGTTTATAGCTTCATCTCTAAACTTAGCTATGGCATCTCTATCAACAAGTCTATCAAAATGGGCATAATCCATAAGCTCAACTTTTTGTATTTCATGGCTTGTTCTAAAACCATCAAAGAAATGTAAGAAAGGAACTCTACCTTTTATGGCTGATAAGTGAGCTACACCAGCTAGATCCATTGTTTCTTGGACAGAACCACTGGCAAGCATTGCAAATCCAGTTTGACGACAGGCATATATATCTTGGTGATCTCCAAAGATAGAAAGCGCTTGTGCTGCTATACTTCTAGCACTAACATGTATTACAGCAGGCAGTAATTGACCAGCCATCTTATACATGTTTGGTATTTTAAGTAAAAGACCTTGTGATGCTGTGTATGTTGTAGTTAAAGCACCTGCTTGCAAAGAACCATGTACAACACCAGCCGCACCTGCTTCACTTTGCATTTCTATAATCTTAACAGGCATCCCAAAGATATTTTTCTTTCCTTGACTAGCCCATACATCTGTATAATCAGCCATAGGCGAACTAGGTGTTATTGGATAAATACCAGCAACTTCTGTAAAGGCATAAGCAGAATAAGCAGCTGCTTCATTACCATCCATTGTTTTCATTGGTTTCGTTGGTTTACTCATGTTCGTATCCTTTTCTTTAAGGTATTTGTTTTTTCAAACTTTTCAGAACTTAAATTATATTATAATTTTTTTAACTATTACTTATTTTTTGAAAAATTAAGTATAAAATCATATTATAAAATATATATTTTTAATTTAATAATTTTTTTATATTTTCTTCAGTTAATATAGTGCTATCATATTTTATAAATTTATTATTTTCATCTGCAAATATATCAAACACACCTTTTAGTCCTATTATTTTTTTCAAATCAGCATCTTTTTCTAATTCTATTATTTTAAAAACTCTTGGATCTTTCATGCTTAATAGTGCTATAAACCACAATAAACATATAATAACACAAAGTATAGCTAGTTCGAACATGCCGTATTCGTGAAGTATATATCCGCCAAGTATACCGCCTATAGAGCTTCCAAGATAGCCGAATGCATTAAATACGCCTAAGGCACTTCCTCTTTGTTGTGTTTTTACAAATTTTGTTGCACAAGATTGCATTATAGGTTCATGCAAGTTAAATCCTATAAAAAATATCACAACACCAGCTATAAATACAAATGGTGTTTTTGCGATACTAAACACACTATAACAGCTTATAAATAACACAACTCCGATTAGCAAAATGTATTTTGACATTCCTTTTTTGTCACCTATAAACCCACCAATGCCCATCGCAATAAATCCAAATAACGTACTAGTGGCATAAACTGTTGATAGATCAGATTTAGGATATCCAAGATTTTTAACTAGTATAATCGGTATGGTTAAAAACGCTATGCTTGTTAGCATTTTTTGTATAAGGCTTGTGAGATTTATTATCATAAGGTCTTTTTGTGAAAATAATTGTAATAAAGAAAAATTTTCTTTATTTTTGTGATTTAGTATCTTTTTCTCTTTTGGAACAGCCGTAAATAAAAGTATTATACATAATACGCTAAGTAGTCCGCTTATATAAAATAAAGAGCCTATGCCGTATTTTTCACTTAAAATAGGACTTAATGACATAGATGCAGAAAAGGCAATACCTATAAAAATACCCATTATAGCCATTGCTTTTGAGCGATTTTCTTCTGTAGTACAATCACTAATCATAGCTGTTACAACAGCCCCTATGGCTCCTACACCTTGAAGTAGTCTACCTGCTATCATCGTATATATATCTGTTGCATTTGCTGCTATGAAAGAGCCTACTATAAATATAAGCAAACCTATCGTAAGTGTCTTTTTTCTTCCTATTTTGTCGGATAAAATACCAAATGGTATTTGAAAAATCATCTGTGTTATCGCATAGCCACCTATTAAAAAACCAACTAATTTTTCGTTTGCACCATCTAATTTTAGCGCATATAAACTAAGCACTGGCAAAACTATAAAGATGCCAAAAAATCTATTTCCAACAATAAAACTAAGCGGTAAAACACTTTTAAGCATATTTCTTCCCTTTTTTGTATAAATGTCAATTTTAGCACACTTTTTAAATTTAAACAACATTTTGATAAAATGAAGAGATTTTAAAAATACAAAAAAGGTCTAAAATTGAAAATTGTTTTAGCTACTTCAAATAAAGATAAAGTAAAAGAGATCAAGGAATTTCTAAAAGATTATGAAATTTATGCTTTGAGTGAGATAATGCAACCATTTGAAATAGTAGAAAATGGTTCTACATTTAAAGAAAATGCACTAATAAAATCAAATGCTGTATACGACAGGCTAAAAGAGCTTGGGCTTGATGATGAGTTTGTAGCTCTTAGTGATGATAGTGGAATTTGTATTGATGTGCTTGGCGGAAGACCTGGGATTTATTCTGCTCGTTTTAGTGGCGAAAATGCAACAGATAAGAGCAATAGAGCAAAGCTCATACAAGAGTTAAATGCACTAAATATGACAACTTCGCAAGCACACTATGTAGCTTGTATAGCGATTTCTTCTAAATTTGGAGAGTTTTGCACTCACGGATTTATGTATGGAGATGTGATAAATGAAGAGCGTGGAGATAATGGCTTTGGTTATGACTTTATGTTTATACCAAATGGTTTTGATAAGACTGTTGGCGAGCTTGATTATCAAACAAAACTAGAAATTTCTCATCGCTCAAGGGGCTTAGAGTTGGCAAAAATAGTGCTAAAAACTTTACAAAAAAAGTTTGCTAGATAAATTTAGCTTTTGAATTAACCCGGCTTATTAGTCTGAATTTTTAAAATAAGCCTAAATATAATATAATCACAAAAATTTTAAAAAAGGATTATTAATGTCAAATATATTGATAATAGGCGCAGGTGGTGTAAGTCAAGTAGCTACCGTTAAATGCGCTATGAATAGTGATGTTTTTACAAGTATAATACTAGCAAGTAGGACAAAAAGTAAATGTGATGCAATAGCTGATTTTATAAAACAAAAAGTCGGAGTCGATATAAAAACCGCACAAATTGATGCTGATGACACCGATGCGGTTGTGGAGCTTATAAAAAAGACAGGCGCTGACTTGCTTTTAAATGTGGCTTTACCTTATCAAGACCTTACTTTGATGGATGCTTGCGTAAAGGCTGGAATTCCTTACATAGATACAGCAAACTATGAACACCCTGATACTGCGAAGTTTGAGTATAAGCTTCAATGGGAAAAAGATGAAAACTTTAAAAATGCAAACACAATGGCATTGCTTGGAAGTGGGTTTGACCCGGGTGTTACAAATGTTTTTTGTGCTTATGCTCAGCAAAATTTATTTGATGAGATACATGAGATAGATATCTTAGACTGCAACGCCGGAGATCACGGATATCCTTTTGCTACAAATTTTAATCCCGAGATAAACCTTAGAGAGGTATCAGCAAACGGAAGATACTGGGAAAATGGTGAGTGGATAGAGACAAAGCCTATGGAGATTTCTTTTGCTTGGGATTATCCAAAGGTTGGTGTAAAGGATAGTTATTTGCTTTATCACGAAGAGCTTGAAAGCTTGATAAAAAACATAAAAGGGCTTAAAAGAATAAGATTTTTTATGACTTTTGGACAAAGCTATCTAACGCATATGCAATGCTTACAAAATGTGGGAATGTTACGTATTGATGAGGTAGAGCATAATGGTGTTAAGATAGTGCCTATTCAGTTTTTAAAGACACTTTTACCAGATCCTGCTAGTCTTGGGCCTAGAACAAAGGGTAAAACAAATATAGGTTGTGTGATAAGGGGTATACATCAAGGAAAAGAGAGACAAGTTTATATATATAATGTATGCGATCACGAAGAGTGCTATAAAGAAACCGGCGCCCAAGCTGTTAGTTACACTACCGGTGTGCCTGCTATGATAGGGTCTATGATGGTAGCAAAGGGTGTATGGAGCGGTAAAGGTGTGTTTAATATGGAGACATTTGATGCTAAGCCGTTTATGGATGAGCTAAACAAACAAGGCTTACCGTGGGAGATAATAGAGATGAAACCGGGTGAGAGATACGAAATGATAAGAAAAATTTAATTTTTGCTTTTTATGATATAAATTTTACAGCCAAAATTTTTGGCTGTAAAGAGTGATTAAACTACTGAAGTAATTTTAATACGTTTTGTTGAACACTATTAGCTTGACTCATAGCATAAGAGCCTGATTGAGCTAGTATGTTGTATTTTGAGAAATTTGCTGATTCTGCTGCAAAGTCTACATCTCTTATTTGTGATTCTGCTGATTTAACATTTACTTGTGTTACTGTTATGTTATTTACAGTAGCTACTAGTTGGTTTTGAACAGAACCGAGGTCAGATCTGATAAAGTCTAGTGTTCTTTGAGCTGACTCTGCTATATCCATAACAGCCATAGCACCGCGTAGTGTCATAACACCTGCTGATTGAGGGGACTCCATTTCCGATTTTGACATACGTTGAAACCCCATAGCTGCTGCTACCTTAGCATCTATCTGTCCTTTTATCTCTCTTAGAGATACTGACGCTTGAGAACCACCATCGGTCCCACTAAATGCTGTAGAGAAAGATCCATTCTCATTACCTTTATCTCCACCACTTATTTTTATATCTCTACCATCAAGACGAACAAGGTTAAGGCGACCTACAAACATATTATCACTTAATTTAACCTCGTCTGATACACCTAAACGCGCACCGATTTTCTTGTCATTTGCTTCTGCTCCTCCGCCAGAAATTTTTATAGCACGACCATCACGACTTGTAAGTACAAGCTTACCTTGAGGATCTATAGATGCCTCTACACCTGTTTGATCTTTTACAGAGTTTATGGCATTTACAAGGGTTCCGTTTGAGTCATTATCCTTAACTTCAAGGTCACCTATCTTAACACCGTTTATATTTAACGAGACTATAGATCCAGCAGTAATAGCTTTACTAGCTATAATGGTTACATCAAATGTAGCCCTTACACCACTTTGATCTGCTACTTTGTTGATGTTTTCAGCTAAAGCACCAATACCTTTGCCAAGACCATAAGATAGTTCTGTAGCTGCAACTTTTACATTGTTTATACCATCAACGTTTATAAATGTAAGTGATACTGCACCTTTTGCTTCCGTTATAAGCTTACTACTTTCAAATCTAGTAAGTCCTATCTTATCAGATGTAGTAGCACCTATGCTAGATTTTACTGTTTGGTTTGAGTATGCACCTATTTGAAACTCTTTATTTGAGAATGTTCCATTTAGTAGTTGTTGACCGTTAAATGATGTAGAGTTGCCTATGTTATCTAGTTCTTCCATAAGTCTTACTATGTCAGCTTGTAGTGCTTGTCTTGATCTTGTTGTTTGACCATCTTGAGCTGCTTGAGTAGCTTTTACTTTGATAGTATCAAGTATTTTAAGTTGCTCATCCATAGCTTTATCAGCTACTTGTATGATACCTATAGCATCATTACCATTTGCTATAGCTTGACCTAAAGCACTAGCTTGTGATCTTAAGCTATCTGCAATAGCTAGACCAGAAGCATCATCTGCTGCTGTTTGAATTCTCAAACCTGATGAAAGTCTACCTAGAGAGTTAGATAAGTTTCTGTTGTTACCAACTGCATTTGCATGTGAGTTCATAGCATTAATGTTTGTATTAATTCTAAAGCTCATTATAAATCCTTTTAATGTTTAATTAATAACCTATCCTTATGGTTATTTGATAATTAAATCGGTTTAAAATTTAGAACCTTTAGGGGGGGGGAGCAAGAAAATGTGAAAAAAATGCAAATTTTTTAGGAAATTTAGGAATTTTTTAAAATTCATATGAGAAATTGTTAAAGATAAAATTAAGTTTGTGGAATTTTGTGTGAGCTTGAATAAAGCAAAAAATATCAATCAAAAAAATAACAAGAAGGACAAAAGTCCTTCAGTGATATTTTAAAAGCCTGTTCCTCTTAGAGTTACACGCTTTCTGTATACATTTGATACCTCTGTAGCATCACCGACTAAAAGAGCATTTGTTGCACAAACAGCAGCACACATAGGAACTTTACCCTCTGCAATACGATTTTGTCCGTATAGCTCTCTTTCTTCGTGTGAGTTTGTAGGAGCCGGGCCGCCAGCACACATAGTGCATTTATCCATTTCCCCCTTAACACCAAAAGCCCCATCTCTAGGGAATTGAGGTGCTCCAAATGGACAAGCATATAAACAATAGCCACAGCCTATACATTTATCTTTATCGTGCAAGACTATTCCATCTTCACGAATATAAAAACAATTTACAGGGCAAACCTGCTCGCAAGGTGCGTCTGTGCAGTGTTGACAAGCTATGGTTGTTGAAACCTCTTTGCCAACTATGCCATCGTTTAATGTTATTACCTTACGGCGATTTATCCCAACCGGAGTTTCATGAGCTGAAGAGCAAGCCACTTGACAAGCAAAACAACTAATACATCTGTTGTTATCAACATAAAATTTCATTCTTGCCATATCTTACTCCTTACTTCGCTATCTCATCTAAGAAATTTGTTTTAAAGCCCATAGGCTCAGCTTTTTCTAACCTACAAAGACCAGCATTAAACTCAGAAATTTGTGTTACAGGGTCAAAGCCGTAGTTTGTTATAGTGTTTGAGCTTTCACCTATTGTATAAGGCTTGGTGCCTTCTGGGTATCTTGCTGATAAATCAACACCTTGCATGATACCAGCAAAGTTATATGGAAGACAAATTCTATCAGGTGTAACGCTGTGGTTATGATAGCATTTTACCTTTATCTTTGTGCCTGTTGGAGAGTGTATCCACATCATATCTCCATCAAGTATTCCGTATTCTAATGCAAGTTCAGGATTTACATATGCAAACATTTCAGGAGTTATCGCTGATAGATATTTACTTGTTCTTTCTATCATACCAGCACCACTTAGGTTTACAAGTCTCATAGAGCTCATTATTGTAGGGAATTCCTTACTCCAATCCTCTTTTGTTTGTTCACTTTTAAACTTAGTTTCAACACGGAAGTTTCTATCTTGGTCGTCAAATGTTGGATATTTTTCAACCAAATCAGGGCGTGGCGAGTGTATAGGCTCTCTGTGTTTTGGAATCTGATCTGTAAATTCCCAAACTATTGCACGAGCTTTTGCATTTCCATAAGGAGCTATTCCAGCTTCGCGACATTTTTTGAGAATGATACCACTATAATCAGTCATCCAGTCTTCGCCCATTTTTGCTTTTTCTTCTTCTGTGAGTTTTATACCAAGAACTTTTTCTATATTTGCTTTTGTGATTTGTGGATATCCACCTTTTACCTTAGCGCCTTTTATGCTTATAGCCTCACTTGCTATCAAGCTTTTGCCATCATGTTCTAAACCAAAGCGATTTCTAAAACCAGAACCACCTTGAGCATAAGGCACATCAGGGCGATAAAGTATAGGTGTTCCGCTGTGTTTTTCATCCCAGCAAGGCCAAGGAAGTGCGTAGTATTCGCCTTTTACATCTCCGGCTATACCAAGTTGTGTGTCAGGATCAAAATTTTGCCAGTTAGCTTGGTGTCTTCTTAGTCTCTCAGCTCTCCAGCCTGTAAGTCCTATGCTTTTACCCATTCTAGCCATCTCATTTGTTGCATCATCAGGCCATACAAATGTATCTTTTACTACTTTTAATTCGCCATCAACAACTTCCATTTTTAAAGATTTTGTGAATTCATCATAAAATCCCCATTTTTTTGCAAATTCAAACATTACTTCATGATCTGGCTTGCTTTCGTATAGTGGTTCAACGACCTTACTTCTCCACTGTCCAGCTCTATTTGTAGCAACAACTGTGCCTTCGTTTTCAAATTGGGTTGCAACAGGTAGTATGTAAACCCCATCTTTTCTATCGCTTAAAATAGCAACTTCGTTTACAAATGGCTCAGCAATAACCAATAAATCAAGTTTATCTACTGCTTGTTGTATTTTATGAAGGTGTGACATTGAAGCGATACCTGTTCCTTGAACCCAAAGAACTTTTAGCTCTCCACTTGAAAATGTTTTTTCTTCTTTTAAGACACCTTGCCACCATTTAGCCAAAGACCAGCCTTTTTCATTTCTCCATGTTCTATCTTCTGGATTTTTAGGATCGTGATAAAAATACTCTTGGAATTTTGTTCCTTTTACGGTATCTCCATCGGCTTTTTTCTCTTTTGTTGAAACAGCAAAACGTTTAACAAACTCATCAAAGTCAACACCCCAGCCCTTGCAGAAATACCTCCATGCTTTATCGCCAAGACCATAATAAGTAGGTAGTGTGTCAGCTAGGTTGCCCATATCTGTTGCACCTTGAACATTATCGTGTCCTCTTATGATATTACATCCACCACCAGGCTTACCCATATTTCCAAGAACTGTTTGCAATATAGATAAAATTCTAGTATTTGAGCTACCAACAGAGTGTTGTGTGATACCAAGTGACCAAGCAACTGTTGCTGGTTTTGTGGTAGCAAATAGCCTTGTTATTTGTATGATTTGATCAGCCGGAACTCCTGTAACATTGCTTGTTTCTTCAGGCGTCCATTTTTTAGCTTCTTCTTTTATTTTGTCTATTCCGTAAGCTCTATCTTTGATGTATTCTTTATCTTCCCAGCCGTTTTTAAATATCAAATGTAACATTCCATATACAAAAGCTATATCTGTGCCGGGCCTTATTCTTACGTAGTGATCGGCTCTTGCTGCTGATTTTGTAAAAATTGGATCAACTACTATTAGTTTACAGTTATTTCTATCTTTTGCTTGTAGCATATGCTTAAATCCTATTGGATTTGCAACTGCTGAGTTTGCACCTATTAAAAGTATTGCTTTTGAATTTGCTGTAACATCGCCAAAGTGATTTGTCATAGCGCCATAACCCCAAGTATTTGCGGCACCCGCAACTGAAGCACTATGTCAAATTCTAGCAACGTGGTCTATGTTGTTTGTTCCCCAAAATGCTGCGAATTTTCTAAAATACCAAGATTGTTCGTTGCTAAACTTAGCAGACCCAAGAAATTCAACACAATCAGGACCATGCTCTTTTCTTATTTCAAGCATTTTGTCGCCGATTTCATTAACTGCTGTTTCCCAGCTTATTCTTTGCCACTTGCCATCAACTTTTTTCATTGGGTATTTTATTCTTTGTTTGCTCTTTGTTAGATCTATTTGATCTATCCCCTTACAGCAGTGGCTACCTTGTGAAATAGGATGATGAATGGCCATATCTTGGCGAACCCAAACCCCGTCTTTAACCTCAGCTTCTATACCACAGCCAGCAGAGCATATAGAACATATAGTTCTTACGGTTTTAGAACCCTCGTATGGATTTGGTATAGCTTTTTCTTTACCTTTTTGAAGTGTTTCGTTTTCATTGCCAAAGCAAGCAACACTACCAGTTCCAAGTGCTGCGAGTTTGAGAAACGAACGTCTTCCAACTCTTGAATTGTCCATCAATCAACTCCTAATAAGCGATTTTGTAAAAATGCTCCCACATTTGTGTTTTGTGATAAAGCACCTCTTTTTTATTGGATTTGCCAACTACTACACCATTGCTATCAGCTGATTCAGAAATTTTTGCTGTGTTTGCTAGTGTATTTGTTGCAACAACTCCACCTGCTAGTGTTGAAACTTTAAGAGCTTTTCTTAAAAACTCTCTACGATTTACCTCCATATTGCAACCCCTATTTATAGTTTATATGTAAAAATTGCATATTTATTAAAAGCAAAAATTACAATTTTTTATAAAGCCCATTTTGGGCAACTTAACCATAAAGACTGAAAATTTATAAAAAATTATTAGTAAAATTCTAAAAAATTTACAGATATGCAAATTTAGCACACTCAATAAAAATAATAAATTAATTTAAAAAATAATATTATTTTTTCATATTTGTTTAAGTCAGGATAGCCTTTTTTAGCCATTTAGAGTAACTTTTGTGTAATTAAATAATTTTAATATAAATAAAAAATTGAATATATAAGAGATTTGTTTTTAAACTATAAAATAAAAAACAATAATTTTTTGCTCCCTAAAAAAGAGAGCAAAAATTAACAATTTACCATTTTAGCTAGACCGCCTAGTGAAGTTTCTTTGTATTTTGAGTTCATATCTTTACCTGTTTTATACATAGTGATAATAACTTCATCCAAACTAACTCTAGCTGTAGCGTCGCCATCCAAAACCATCTTGGCGGCACTTATAGCTTTTATAGCACCCAAGACATTTCGTTCTATACAAGGTATCTGAACCAAGCCGCCAACAGGGTCACATGTAAGACCTAGATGATGCTCCATTGCTATCTCAGCAGCATTAAAGACTTGTTCGGTGTTGGCGCCACTAACTATAGCCATAGCGGCCGCCGCCATAGAACTAGCAACACCTATCTCAGCTTGACATCCAGCCTCAGCACCGCTTATACTTGCATTTTTCTTATATAAGTATCCAATGGCTGCTGCTGTTAGAATAAAATTTATTATTTTTTCTTCATCCATATAAAAACGATGATTTTGAATATATAAAAGCACAGCAGGTATAACACCACAAGCACCATTTGTAGGTGCTGTAACGACTTTACCGCCACTTGCATTTTCTTCAGCTACTGCCCTTGCATACATTGAAACATAATCAATCATAGCAAGTGGGTCAAGGTCTTCTTTTTGATTTTCATCAAGTCGTTTTTTGATGGCAGGAGCTAAGCGTTTTAGTTTTATACTCCCTGGCAAAATGCCTTCTTTGTTTGTTATACCGTTATTATAGCATTCCATCATAGCATCATAAATTTCAAGACAATATGCTTTTATCTCTTTTTTGCTCATATGCTCACTCTCTCTAAGTATTACAATCTCAGGTATGGAGTGTTTGTGAATATTACAAAGTTCTGATAGTCTTTGAGCGCTTTCAAACTCAAAACTATTAATCTCTTGTTTTATAAAGCCACTATTTTCACCGCCTATCTCATTAGGTGTTGCTACAAAACCACCTCCGGTAGAATAGTAAGTTTGAGTGATAATTGCATTATTATCCTTATCAAAAGCACTTGCTATTAGTCCATTTTCATGCAAAGGAAGCATAGAATCGTCAAAAACTATATCTCTATCATATACAAATTCTATTTCATTTTTACCAGATAAATTTAATCTATTATTGCTAATAGCATTATGGATAATCTCGCGCTTTTTATCTGGTGTTACATCTTTTGGAGCAACACCACAAAGTCCTATAATGCACCCTATATCAGTCAAGTGTCCCTTGCCTGTTAGGCTAAGGGAGCCGTGTAATACAACTTGCACTCTATGAACATCACTTACTTTATCTCCAAGAAGTTCGCAAAATCTATTCATAGCTACTATAGGACCTATTGTATGAGAACTACTAGGCCCTACGCCTATTTTAAAAATAGATAAAATGCTATCCATAATTTTTATACCATTTTACCATAAACAACACTTAAGATGGTTAGAGTACCCATTAAAAATACAAAACCATCAAATAGTGGATTTTTAAACTTAGCCATTGCAGGAATTTTATATATCGCAATAATTGGCATTATGAATAATATAGCTGCAATAATTGGCCCACCCAAGTCCTCTATAAAACCTAATATACTTGGATTTATATAGCCTACAACAACGGTGCTTATGTATAAAAATATAGTTGCACCAATTTTTACAGCACGGCTATTTGGTTTGCCATCTTTACCTTTTGTTTTATGTAGTATTCCGCAAAGTCCCTCATAAGCACCATAGTAGTGTCCAAAGAAAGATGAAGCAATAGCAAGTAGCGCTACTAAAGGACCAGCATAAGCTATAATAGGGCTATCAAATTCATTTGCAAAATATGAAAGTACAGGAATATTTGCAGCACGAGCCTTTGCAAAATCATCAGGATTTAAGCACAAAACACTTGAAAAAACAAATATCATAACAAATACCAAAAGTATAACACTAGCACCAAATTCAATTTTGCCAGCATTTTTGTCAGTAGCATTTGGATACTCTCTTTGAACACTTTGAGCAAATGTTGAAACAATTGGGCTATGGTTAAAAGAAAATACAAGTACAGGAAGAGTTAGCCAGATAACACCTAAAAAATCACCCATTGCAGGAACATTTACTATAGTGTCAAATTTCCAATGTGGTATTAAATATAAAGAAAAAGCAAGCAATATGACACAAAGAGGATAAACAAGAGCACTACATATCTTTGTAACTATCTCTTCGCTAAATACAAGCACAAACATCATAGCGCTTACTAAACCAAAAGCTAAAAGAAAACGATTAGGTTCAGCAAAACCAAGTTGGTGAACTATAAATGAATTTACTGTATTTGTTATACCAACACCATAAGCTAAACAAATAGGAAAGATAGCAAAAAAGTAAAGAAATGTAATAACAACACCCCAGCCTTGACCAAAATGTTCTGTTACGACTTGTGTTATGTCCATTTGAGGTTTAGAACCTGAGTTAACAAAACGAGCCAAGTTTTTGTGGCTTAAATATGTCATAGGAAAAACCAAAAAACACATTATAACAATAGGCCAAAAACCACCTGTTCCTGCTCTAATAGGTAAAAATAAAATACCCGCACCTACAGCAGTTCCAAAAAGTGACAACATCCAACGTGCATGAAAAGAATTTATTTTCATAAAATAACCTTTAAAAAATAATTTACTTTTAAATTGTATTTATAAATTTATAAAATAATCTTTAAAAGAATGTTATTTTACTATTTTAAGTACAAAATATTACATTATGTAACTATTTATAATATTTTTATTGTTTAATATACAAAAAATATAATATAAATTTAAAATAAATTAATATTAATGGTGTTTTGTTTTTATGCAAGGTGTGATATAATAAATATATAATTTAATTTTAATGTTAAGTTAAAATAAATAAAATTTTAATAGTTTCATTTATTTTTTAACTTTTTTGAAGTAAAATCATGCGAATTTTTAGTAGGGAGGTA
The DNA here is from genome assembly GCF_002021925.1 of Campylobacter pinnipediorum subsp. pinnipediorum. Classification (NCBI taxonomy): domain Bacteria; kingdom Pseudomonadati; phylum Campylobacterota; class Epsilonproteobacteria; order Campylobacterales; family Campylobacteraceae; genus Campylobacter; species Campylobacter pinnipediorum. The sequence goes on along the minus strand of NZ_CP012546.1, from coordinate 1,562,388 downwards.
AGATTTGGATTTTTTAGATAGTCTTGTTAAGAGTATAAATTCTTATCTTTGGGGACCTTATGTGCTTATAGCTTTGCTTTGCGGAACTGGCATTTATTTTACAATAAGGCTTAAATTTGTTCAATTATTTAAATTTAAAATAGCTGTTCGTAGACTTTTTGGTAGTTTTTCTTTACATGGAGATGCTGCTGGAAAAGAGGGTATGACATCTTTTCAGGCTGTTGCTACCTCTATAGCTGCACAGGTAGGAACTGGAAATTTAGTTGGTGCCTCAACAGCACTTATAATGGGTGGACCTGGTGCTATTTTTTGGATGTGGATAGCAGCTTTTTTTGGTATGGCTACAAATTTTGCTGAAATTTGTCTTGCTCAAATTTATAAAACTAAAGATGATAGTGGCCATACCATAGGTGGACCTGCTTTTTATATATCAAGAGGTCTTGGAGGAAAATTAGGTAAGTTTTTGGCAGGTTTTTTTGCTATAGCTATAATACTAGCTCTTGGTTTTATGGGAAATATGGTTCAAGCAAACTCAATTACAGATGGTTTTGAAAGTGCTTTTGGTGTTTCAAAATATTTTAGTGGAGCTGTTTTATCACTTATATGTACTATAGTTTTTATAGGCGGTGTAAAGAGAATAACTCGCGTCGCTGAAAAAGTTGTCCCTATAATGGCAATATGCTATGTAATTGTAGGAATTGCTATTATAGTTACTAATATTGCGGAAATTCCTTCTGTTTTTTCTTTGATATTTGAAAGTGCATTTAATCCTAGTGCTGCTTGGGGTGGTGCTACTGGAGCTACTATCTCATCTGCAATGCGTTATGGTATAGCAAGAGGTCTTTTTAGTAATGAAGCTGGTATGGGTTCAACCCCTCACTCTCACGCTACAGCAAAGGTAAAACATCCAGTTGAGCAAGCTGTTCTTGGTGTAATGTCTGTTTTTATAGATACATTTGTCGTTTTAAATATCACAGTTTTTGTTATACTTTCATCAGGTGTGGTTGAGTTTGTTGATGGCAAATCTGTTTATATAGGTATTACTCTTGTTCAAGAGGCTTTTTCTTCGCATTTGCTAGGACATACACTTGGATATGCTTTTATAGCTATTTGTCTTTTCTTTTTTGCATTTACTACTATTGTTGGATGGTATTATTTTGGTGAGATAAATGTTCGTTATCTGTTTGGGAAAAAGGGGATAATATTTTTTCAGATTTGTGTTGTGTTTTTTGTTTTTTACGGAAGCTTACAAAAGGTAGATTTAGTCTGGGAACTAGCTGATATGTTTAATGGACTTATGGTGTTGCCAAACCTTATAGCGGTTTTGATACTTAGCCCAATTGTTGTAAAGCTTTTAAAAGACTATGATGACAAAAAAGAATATAATAAAGATAATTATATAAAGTAAGGATATTTTTGAAGGAAATTTTAATAACAAATGATGATGGTTATGAAGCCAATGGACTGATTGAATTAAGAAATGCTTTGCTAGAACTAGGAGATGTAAGGGTGACAGTTGTTGCCCCTAGTACTGAAAAATCAGCTTGCGCTCACTCTCTTACTCTTACAAAACCTTTGAGATTTATAAAAATAGATGATGATTTTTTTAAGTTAGATGATGCAACTCCTAGCGATTGTGTTTATCTTTCTTTTCACGCGCTTTTTAATAAAAAGCCAGATTTGGTGATATCTGGTATAAATCATGGTTCAAATTTGGGGGAAGATATTACTTATTCTGGTACTTGTGGTGCTTGTATGGAAAGCATTTTGCAAGATGTTCCAAGTATTGCTTTTTCTCAATTTTATAAAAATAATTCACTAAGTGAGCTAGGCTTTGATCTAGCTAAAGATGTCGTAAAATATATCACAAGAAAAGTTCTTGATGGCGATGTTTGTTTGCCAAAAAGACAATTTTTAAATGTTAATATACCTTGTGTTAAAAAATCTGATTTTAAAGGATATAAAGTAGTTCCAATAGGAAATAGAAAATACGGCACTGATGCTATGCTTAACCGAAATCCAAGGGGCGTTGAGTATTATTGGCTTGGGAACTTAAAGCCTGATTTTACCCAAATAAATGAAGAAAATGATATAAGTGAAATCAACGCAGGATATGCAACCATAACACCAATAAAAGTTGATCTAACAGCTTATGAAAGCATTGATAGTCTTAAAAAGGTTTTTTGACTTTAAAGCCTTTTAAGGCTTTTGTTTTATTTAGTTACTGTGTTTATATAAATATTTATTTCTTGTTAAAAAAATATAAATTTCTAATAAGTTTTTTATAACTCTTAAGATGATGAAAAACATTAATTGAATAATAAAGCCAAGATTAAAAATCTTTTTATAAAATTACGCTAAAAATTTAAGGAATTTTATGGACAAAATTGATAGATTTACCCGTTCTAGATGGCTTTTTGAAGATGATTTTGATGTAATTTCAAATTCAAAAATCATAGTTTTTGGAGTTGGTGGAGTTGGTGGAATATGTGTTGATGCCTTGGCTCGTAGCGGTGTTGGTAAAATTGTTGTGGTTGATAAGGATAAATTTGATATAACAAATCAAAACCGCCAAATTTATAGCGAAGCTGTTGGCAATATAAAGGTTGATGAGTTTAAAAAAAGATATGAAAATATCCAAGCTATTTGTGATATAGTAACACCTGAATTTGTGGATAAGTTTGATTTTTCAAGCTTTGATATTGTTATAGATGCTATAGATGATGTTACTGCTAAGGTTGCTCTTGCTTTAAAAACACATAAAAAACTTATCTCCTCAATGGGCGGAGCAAAACGAATAGATGCTACGCAAGTAAAGATAGCCTCAATTTATAAAACATATAACGACCCTTTTGCTAGAAAGATAAGATATGAGCTTAAAAAGGCAAATTTTAAGGGCAATTATGATGTTGTTTTTTCAAGTGAGCTACCAAGATGTCAAAAACTAGGTAGTTTTATGGGAGTAACTGCTGTTTTTGGACTTAATTTAGCATCACTTGCTATTAGAAAGCTTTTAAATTCAAACAAAATGGGCTATAATCAAAATAAAAATTAGGTAAATATGAGTAATAAAATTTTAGTTTGTGCGCTTGAACCATCTGCAAATTTGCATTTAGAACAAGTTTTATTGAAATTGAAAGATTATGAGCTTTTTGGTATTTTTGATGAAAAATTTGGAAAGCCTTATATGAAAAGCTCTGAGTTTTCAGCTATGGGATTTATTGAAGTTTTACCACTTGTTTTTAAGGCAAAAAGAGCCATGAAAGAACTTGTAAATCTTGCAAAAGATGTTGATAGTATTCTTTTGATAGATAGCCCAGCTTTTAATTTGCCTTTTGCAAAAAGCTTAAAAGAGGCAGGAGTTAAGGCTAATATTACATATTATATACTTCCGCAAGTTTGGGCTTGGAAAGAAAAAAGGGTGGCTAAGGTTGAGCGTTATTGCGATAATCTAGCATCGATTTTACCATTTGATGATAGATATTATTCAAAAAGCCAGTATGTAGGTCATCCTTTGCTCGATGAGATAAAATTTAAAAAAACAGATATAAGTTCTAGCTCACAAATAGCTTTTTTACCCGGTTCAAGAAAGAGTGAGATAACAAGACTTATGCCGATTTTTAAAGAGTTAGCAACACATATAAATACAAAAAAAGTTATTTGTGTGCCAAAGCATCTTATGGGTAGTTTGGACGAAATTTATGGTGATTTGAGCGAGTTTGAAATCTCAAACGATACACCTAAAACTCTTTTTGAAAGTGAGTTTGCATTTATATGCTCAGGCACTGCGACTCTTGAAGCAGCTCTTATCGGGACACCTTTTGTTCTTTGCTATAAGGCTAAGGCCTTAGATGTATGGCTTGCTAGAAAGTTTTTAAAGATAAAATACGCAGGACTTGCAAATATTATTTTTGATTTTATGGGTAAAAGTGCTATTCATGATGAGCTTATTCAAGATGATGTTAGTGTTGAAAATTTATTAAAATCATACAAAGAGTGCGATAGAGATATATTTTTGTTATCTTGTAATGAACTTAGGAATTTTTTAAAACATGGAAGTAGCCAAAATGTTGCAAATATGATAAATGGAGGAAAAAATGAGTGAACCTATGACTATTTATGGGTATGAAAAAATTGAAGCTGAATTAAAAGATTTAAAGCAAGTTCAAAGACCTCAAATAGTAAAAGAGATAGATGTTGCTAGAAGTTATGGTGACTTGAAAGAAAATGCAGAGTATCATGCAGCTAAGGAAAAACAAGCTTTCATAGAGGCTAGAATTGCTGAACTTGGTGCATTGTTAACAAAAGCAGAAGTTGTAGACCCTAGTTCTTATGAACATGATAAGGTTAGGTTTGGATCAAACGTTACTATAATGGATTTGGACATAGAAGAGGAAAAGTCTTATACTATTGTTGGTGTTAGTGAGAGTGATTTGGATAAAGGACTTATTTCTATTAACTCACCTTTAGCAAAACAACTAATAGGTAAAAGCGAAGGCGATGAGGTAACGCTTAGGTTGCCAAATGGTGTTAAAGATGTTGAAATTATTGAGGTTTGCTATAAACCTATTGAATTTTAAATAATTTTTTTTGAGGATTAATGAGTAGTTTGTGTGATATAAAAGATGGGGCTATTTTTGTTTCTGATGCACATGAGAATGAAAATAGAGATAAACTTTTAGTTTTTCTAAAAGATATAAAAGATAAAAAGATACAAACTACTCAGCTTTTTTTACTTGGAGATATTTTTGATTTTGTAACCGGCTACACTGAGTATTCGATGAAATTTTATGATAAGCACATAAAACTTATAAAAGAAATTTCTAATGATATAGAGGTATTTTTTATAGAGGGAAATCATGATTTTAAAATGTCAAATTTGTTTAAGGACACAAGTGTTAAGGTTTTTGAAATATCCTCTCAGCCGGTTAAATTTAAGGCATTAAACTCAGATATCCAGATAGCTCACGGAGATAATTTTTTACCATTTGTAAGTAAATATGCCTTGCTTTTTTTGCGTGTAAAACCATTTTTGATTTTTATGAATTTTGTAGATAGAATATTTAATTTTAAAATTTCTAAGTGGATTTTGAATAAACTAAAATTTAAAAAACTTGATTATAAAATACCAAATTTTAAAGAGCTTATAAGGCCTAAATTAAGGTATTATAATGCAGATTATGTCATTGAAGGACATTATCATCAAGGTTGTGTTTTTGATATAGAAAATAAAAAATATATAAATTTACCATGTTTTGCGTGCAACCAAAGTTATTTTATAGTAGAATACGAAAATGATAAAATAAAATTCATTAAAAAAAATCTGAAAGGACATTGATGTTTGGAGACGACGTATTGAAAACGGGTTCAAACGAGATGGAGCTTGTTGATTTTCGTATCTTTAAAAAAACAGATAAAAAAGTATATGAAGGTATATACGGTGTAAATGTTGCAAAAGTTCGCGAAATCATTAAGATGCCAAATCTTACAGAGTTGCCGGGAGTTCCTGATTATATAGAGGGTATTTTTGACCTTCGTGGAGTTGTTATACCTGTTATAAATCTTGCTAGATGGATGAATATAGTTGAGCCAACGGATGAAGTTAGCATAAAACCTCGTGTTATAATAGCTGAGTTTAGTGGCATACTTATTGGTTTTATAGTTCATGAAGCAAAAAGAATTAGGCGTATAAGCTGGAAAGACATTGAGCCAGCTAGTTTTGCATCTGGAACAGGTGCTGGGACACTTGATAAGGGTAAAATAACAGGTGTTACTCGTATAGAGAATGATGAAGTTTTGCTTATACTTGATCTTGAAAGTATAGTCGAAGAGCTTGGAATTTATTCTCCTAAGCTAGATGTTGAAATAGATGAAAGTAAAAAAATACGTGGTATTGCAGTTGTCTTAGATGATAGTGCAACAGCAAGAAAACTTGTTAAAGATGCATTAGAAAAAATGGGACTTACTGTTACGGAAGCAAAAAATGGAGTTGAGGGCTTAGAAAGAATGAGCGAACTTTATGATAGGTTTGGCGATAATATATCAAAAGAAGTTCGTGTTATTTTAAGTGATATAGAGATGCCTCAAATGGATGGCTATCATTTTGCTTCACATGTAAAAAATGACGAGAGATTTAAAAATATACCTATAGTATTTAGTTCATCTTTAAGTAATGAATTTAGCGAAGTTCAAAGTAAAGAAGCTGGCGGTGCTGCTTACCTTACTAAATTTGATGCAAGTGTATTTTATCAAGAGGTGCTAAAAGTTATAGAGGCACACTCAAAAAATATTAATTAGGAGTGATTTATGGATGATATGAGAGAAATAATGGAAGACTTCTTGATAGAAGCCTTTGAACTTATAGAACAAATAGATCATGATCTTGTTGAGCTAGAGTCAAATCCTGAAGACCTTGAATTATTGAATAGAATTTTTAGGGTTGCACATACGGTCAAAGGAAGCTCTTCATTTTTAAATTTTGATATTTTAACAAAGCTTACTCATCATATGGAAGATGTTCTTAATAAAGCAAGAAAAGATGAGCTAAAAATAACACCTGATGTTATGGATGTGGTTCTTGAGTCAGTAGATATGATGAAAGGTCTTTTGCATGGAATTAGAGATCATGGAAATGATACAGATGTTGGTATAGAGATAGAAAATATTTGTAAGCGCTTAACTGCTATATCAGAAGGCGATGATAGTAAAGCCTCTGCATCTCAAGAGACAGAAAAAGAGCCTGAGCCTGTTGTTCAAGCCGAACCAGAACCAGAACCAGAGATAAGTGATGAAGAGTTATCAAAACTTAGCGATGACGAGGTTGAAGCCGAAATAGAAAGGCTTTTACAAGTTAGAAAGGCAGAAGATAAAGCTAGACGCGAGAGTAAGAAATCAGCTCAAAAAACAGAAGCTCCTAAGCCAACTCCAGTAGTAGCCTCTAAACCAAAAGAAGAGCCGGCTAAAAAAGTTCCTGTTCAATCTAATGGAGCAGTAACACAAGAGCAAACAATTAGAGTTGAAGTAAAAAGACTTGATCATTTAATGAACTTAATTGGCGAGCTTGTTCTTGGCAAAAACCGTTTGCTTAAAATTTATGATGATGTTGAAGAAAGATATGAGGGTGAGAAATTTCTTGAAGAGCTTAATCAGGTCGTTTCAAGTCTAAGTATAGTAACTACTGATATTCAGCTTGCTGTTATGAAAACAAGAATGCTTCCTATAGCAAAAGTGTTTAATAAGTTCCCAAGAATGATTAGGGACTTAAGCCGTGAACTTGGAAAACAGATAGATCTTGAAATTTCAGGTGAGGAAACAGAGCTTGATAAATCTATCGTAGAAGAGATAGGTGATCCGTTAGTTCACATCATTAGAAACTCTTGCGATCATGGTATAGAAGATCCAGAAGTAAGAAAAATTGCCGGTAAGAATGAAAAAGGTCTCGTTCAACTAAAAGCATATAATGAAGGCAATCATATAGTTATAGAGATAGTTGATGATGGAAAAGGTCTTGATGCTCATATGCTTAAAGCAAAATCAATAGAAAAAGGTATTATTACCGAAAGAGAAGCTGATACTATGAGCGATAAAGAGGCTTTTGGCCTTATATTTAAACCAGGATTTTCAACAGCCGCCAAGGTAACAAATGTAAGTGGTCGTGGCGTTGGTATGGACGTTGTTAAGACTAACATAGAAAAATTAAATGGTATTATTGATATAGATAGTGAAGTTGGCAAAGGTACTGTCATGAAGTTAAAAATACCTTTAACTTTGGCTATTATTCAGTCTTTACTGGTTGGAACTCAAGAGGAGTTTTATGCTATACCATTAGCTAGTGTTTTAGAAACAGTTCGTGTGCCTATAGATGATATATATACAATAGATGGTAAAAATGTTCTTAGGCTTCGTGATGAGGTTTTATCTCTAGTTAGGCTTTCTGATGTGTTTGGTGTAAATAAAGTATTTGATGGCGGAGAGCAAACCTATGTTGTTATTATAGGTGTTGCAGAAGCAAAGCTTGGTATTATAGTTGATACTCTTGTCGGACAAGAAGAAATTGTTATAAAATCAATGGGTGATTATTTACAAAATATACATGGTATAGCAGGTGCTACTATACGTGGTGATGGTAGAGTTACTTTAATTATTGATGTTGCTGCTATGATGGAAATGGCAAAAGATATTAAAGTAAATATTAGAGCCGAATTGGATGCCGAATCTAAAAATATAAAAGAAAAACCAAGTGATTATAAGGTTCTTATAGTTGATGATTCAAAAATGGACAGAACTATAATGCAAAAATCACTTGAACCAACAGGCGTGACTGTTATAGAAGCTACAAATGGTGTTGAAGCTCTTAGCTTAATAAAATCAGGAGAGCATGCATTTGATGCTATATTGATAGATATAGAAATGCCTAGAATGGATGGATATACATTGGCTGGTGAGATAAGAAAGTATTCAAAATATAGAAATTTACCATTAATAGCCGTTACATCTAGAACATCTAAAACAGATAGATTACGAGGTGTTGAGGTAGGAATGACAGAGTATATAACCAAACCTTACTCTGCTGAATATCTTGAAAATGTTGTTAGAAAAAATATCAAGTTACCATAGGGAGTAAGATATGAGCAGTAATAAATTAAATGAAGTCTTACAAAAGCAAAAAAAACAGATACAAGGTCCTGAAGATACTAGAAGCGAAGATATTATTCAATTAGTCGGCTTTGTGGTTGGCGATGAAGAATATGCTATACCAATTTTAAACATTCAAGAGATAATAAAACCAATAGAGTATACTCGTGTTCCAAGTGTTCCCGAGTATGTTTTGGGTGTATTTAATTTAAGAGGTAATGTTATACCTCTTATAGATCTAAGAAAGAGATTTGCTTTAAATGCAGGAAAACAAAGTAGCAGCACTAGATATATTGTTATGAAAGATGACGATAATATTGCTGGATTTGTTATAGATAGATTGACAGAGGCTATTCGTATAAATAGAAATAGAATTGATCCGCCGCCTGAGACTTTAGTAAAAGATAAAGGAATGATATACGGTATAGGCAAAAGAGATCAAAATATACTTACTATTTTAAAGGTTGAAAGCCTTTTAAAGCGTGACTTTTAAGGTTTACTTTGATAAAACTCTGTATTTTTGACTTTGATTCAACACTAATGGATGGCGAGACTATTGATATTCTCGCCGAATCATATGGTGTTGGAGATGAGGTGAAAAATATAACAAAAAAAGCTATGGCTGGCGAGCTTGACTTTTTTGAAAGCTTAACCTCTAGAGTCTCTTTGCTAGAGGGGATGTCTTATTTTCTTGCAAAAGATATATGTGAGAATTTACCTGTTATGAATGGTGCTAAAGAGCTTATTGAAAATTTAAAAGCTAAAGGCATTAAGGTTATTGTATTTAGCGGAGGGTTTGATTTAGGCACCAATGCTATGCAAAAAAAATTAAATTTTGATGCTAGTTTTGCAAATATATTGCATCAAAAAGATGGAAAACTTACGGGCAGAGTTGGCGGAGAGATGATGTTTGGCTTTTCAAAAGGCAAAATGCTTCAAAAAATTCAAAAAATAATTAATGTAGATATTTCTAATACTATGTGTGTTGGAGATGGTGCTAATGATATTTCTATGTTTGAGTATTCAAATCTCAAAATTGCTTTTTGTGCTAATGAAATTTTAAAACAAAATGCTACACACTGTGTTGATCAAAAAGATCTACGAGAAATTTTAAAACTTATTTAGGTAAAAAATGTATAACAAAAATATTAATTTTTCGCTTTGGTGCGATTTTATTGAAAGAGAATTTTTAAATAACGAATTTGTTGATTTGATCAGCAAAGATATTATAAATGGTGCTACTAGCAACCCTGCTATTTTTAAATCAGCTTTCGTTGAAAGTGAAGCTTATAATACAGCTATTAAAAATAGCCATAAAAGACATCCGAAAGATATATATGAAACTTTAGCTACCCAAGATATCAAAATGGCGGCTTGCAAGCTTTTAAAAAATTATGCAAACAGTGATGATGGCTTTGTTAGCATTGAGGTTGATCCAAATTTGCATGATAATGTTAACGCCACTGTAGAAGAAGGTAAAAGACTTCATCAGATGATTAAAATGCCAAATGTTATGATAAAAGTTCCTGCCACAAAAGAGGGTTTTGAAGCAATGAGTGCTTTGATGGCAGATGGAATTAGTGTAAATGCTACTTTGATTTTTTCTCCTGAACAAGCTAAGGGATGCTTGGAAGCCTTTAAGGAAGGTGTGGCTCAATATCAAAAAAGATATATAAACACTATACTTCCGCAAGGTGTTATAAGTATTTTTGTCAGTCGTTTTGATAGATTGCTTGATGATAAAATGCAAGAAAAAAGTCTCCCTAAATCCCAAATCGGCATAATGAATGCTACTAAAATATATCATATGATAAAAGATGAGAATTTAAGTAATGTTAGAGCTTTATTTGCAAGCACTGGTGTTAAGGGGAATGAGTTAAGAGCTGATTATTATGTTCGTGAGCTTATGTTTGAAAATACTATCAATACAGCTCCGTTGGATACGATAAAGGAATTTATAAAGCAAAAGGCTGAGCCAAAAGTAGCTACAAGCAAAGAAAATATAGATAGTTTTTTTAGTGTTTTAAAAAATGCAAATATAGATCTTCAAACAGCTTATAGAGATTTGTTAAATGATGGACTAAAAGCATTTGTTGTTGCATTTGATGACATATTAAAAGGATTAAAATAATGCTTGACAATCAACATGATGTTGATGTTTCCAAGCTTGATTTTAAGCTAAGAGACGAGCTTAATGCTTATTTGCAACTACTTATAGAGCGTGAAGGAAGCGACTTACATATTAAATCAAATAGCTATATTCGTGGTAGATTTAATGGCGAAATGCAAATTATGAGTGATAAAATTTTAAGCAAGCAAGATGGGATTACTTTGGCAAAAGAGTTGCTTAGAACAAATTTCAAAGATCTTGTAGAGCAAAGAAATGTTGATTTTACTTATAACTTAAATGATGATTATAGATTTCGCGTAAATATATTTTTTCAAATGGATGGCGTTTCTGCAGTTTTTAGAACTATTCCTACAAAACTTCCAACAATGGATGATTTAAAACTTCCACCTGTTATCAAAAAAATATGTGAAAATTTCCATAGAGGCATTATCTTGGTTACTGGACCAACAGGGAGTGGAAAAACAACAACCCTTGCTAGCATGATAAATCATATGAATAAGACAAAAAAAAAGCATATTATAACAATAGAAGACCCTATCGAATATGTTTATAGTGATGAACAGTGTCTTATAAATCAACGTTCAGTAGGGCAAGATGCTAGAAATTTCTCAGAAGCATTGCGAGCATCTTTGCGCGAGGATCCAGATGTTATATTGGTTGGCGAAATGAGAGATCTTGAAACAGTAGAAACAGCTTTACATGCAGCAGAAACAGGACACTTAGTACTTTCCACTCTTCATACAGTAGATGCTAAAGAGACTATTGGTCGTGTAGTTAGTATGTTTTCTAAAGAGGAACAAAATAGGGTAAAAATGACACTTTCCTCTGTGCTTGCTGCTATAATTTCTCAAAGACTTGTAAAAACAAAAGATGGAAAAAGAAGAGCAGCTGTTGAGATTTTGATTAAAAATATAAGAATAAGAGATATAATCGCAAACAACAGAGAAGATGAAATTTTTACAGCTATTTCTGAAAGTAAAAATACTTATGGTATGCAGACATTTGATCAGCATTTATTAGAGCTTTATGAAGAGGGCGTTATAGATAAAGAAGAAGCTCTTGAAAAAGCTAGTAGACCAAATGACCTTGAAATAAAAATAAAAAATTCAAATCTTGCTAAGCAAGAAAATGTGATAGGTGTTAAAAAGCATTCTCAAGATGATAGATTTAAAGATAGTATAATTGCACTTAAGCAAATTCAAGATAGTGACTAATATAAAATTTATTAATTTTTAGGTATAATCCGTACCTATTTTTTTATGAAAGGATGACGATGTTAGAAGGTATCGTTAGAGAGAGTATCGGTAAGAAGTCTGCAAAGGCTTTGAGAAGAGATGGTTATCTAATCGCGAACATTTATGGTAAGGGATTAGAGAATGTTGCAGCAGCTTTTAAAGTAAATGAATTTATAAAAGAAGCTCGCAAAAAAGAGACCCTTGCATTTGATGTAAAAGTTGGCGAGAATGTATACAAAGTCGTTATCGTTGATTATCAAAGAGATGCTGTTACAAATAATTTAAAACACGTTGATCTTAAAGTAGCTATTCCTGGTCTTGTTTCAAAATATCTTATACCTGTTAAGCCTTATGGCACTCCAATAGGTCTTAAAAACAAAGGTGTTTTAATACAATCAAAAAGACGTATAGCTGTTAAGTGTACTGCTGAAAATTTACCAAACTCTTTTGATGTTGATGTTAGCAAACTTGATATAGATGATACTATATTGGTTCGTGATATTGTTGTTCCAGATGGTGTTACTATGGTAGATGCTGACCGTATAGCAGTTCTTGGGGTAATAAAAGCTAGATAAAAGAAGTCTTATAATGATTCTTATAGTGGGGCTAGGTAACCCCACCGAACAATACAAAAATACTAGACACAATATCGGATTTATGCTTATAGACAAGCTTTTAAATTCCGATTTTGTGGATGTTAGTTCATCTAAATTTCAAGGTGAAGTCTATAAACACAAAAACACATTGCTTCTAAAACCAAACACTTATATGAATCTTTCTGGAAATAGTGTAAAAGCTGTTAATGATTTTTATAAGCCAGACCGTATAGTAGTTATTCATGATGATCTTGATTTAAGCTTTGGTGCTGTTAAGTTTAAAAAAGGTGGCAGTAGTGGAGGTCATAATGGTATTAAATCGATAGATAATTTAATCGGAAATGATTATGAAAGAGTCAGGATAGGCATCGGTCGTGCTAACAATGTTACAAATTTTGTTCTAGGCGAGTTTAATGATAATGAAAAAAAGATTTTAGATGATATTTTAGATTATACTAAAAATGCTGTTTTAGAACTTATAAAAAATGATATTTCTTATGCCTCGCAAAAATTTACACTAAAAAAATGGCAAAATGCTGTTTAGATATAAAATTTAAGGTAATGTTTTGAAACTTTATTCTAGATATATTGGCTGGATTTATTTTAAGACATTTTTGATTATATTTTTAGCTTTGGAATTGTTTTATGTTGGGATTGATTTGCTTTCAAATTTCAAAGACTTACCAGTCTCTGCTGGTTTACAACTTTTATATATGGGCGCTACTTTTTTAACTGCCATATCATATACAATGCCTATTTCTTTGGTTTTAGCAACAGTTGTTTGCTTTATAGGTATAGCTCGTTCAAATGAGTTTGTAAGCTTTTATGCTCTAGGTGTTTATAAAAATTCTTTGATAAAAATGCCATTTTTGATATCATGTGTCATTACAGTTTTGTATATTTTGCTTAATTTTACATCTTTTGCATATATGTATGATTATCAAAAGAGTATTAAAGACGGGTTTAGCGTAAAAAGAAATACAACTGACTCTTTTTTAAAATTTGATGGAAAATTTATATATATTAAAGAACTCAACCCTTTAGAGCAAAGTATCTCAGATATTGCTATTTTTGATATAAATAACACAACATTAAACAATATTATGTTTGCTAATAATGCTAAATTTAATTCGGATGAGTGGATATTAAACGACACAAAAACTATAGTATTGCCTGAAAAATTACAAGTTGGAGAAAAAGGTTTAGATATAAAAACAAGCTCCAATGTTCATTCGTTAAAAGGCTTTACTCCCAAAAATATACAAAGTGCAAATAGCGATGACAGAATAAGCCTTTCGGTTTTAGATACCATTGATTTTATAACAACATTTCAAGGAGAGGGTGCATCTATAAATAATGCAAAATCTATATTTTATACTCTAACAATAGCACCATTATTCGGTCCGATTTTAGTTTTTATATTATATTATCATTTGCCTGTTGTAGGTAGATTTTTTAATCTAGCATTGGCTAGTTTTGTATATGTATTAGTAACTCTTATAATATGGGGAGTTTTGTTTATACTTGCTAAATTTTCAGCTACTGGAGTATTGGTTCCAGAGCTAGGTATTGTTATGCCTGTTGTTTTATTGGCATTTTATTCTATTTATCTGTTTAGGCTCAATCGTTAAGCCAATTTTTGGCATTTTTTTTGTAAAATCTATCTATTTTTACAATAAGGTTTTTTATGGATTACTCTAGCTTAGCACAAAAGTATAATACCCCGCTTTATATATATGATTTTGACAAAATTGCTTTAAGATATAGCGAGCTAAAACAAGCCTTTAGCGGTAGAAAATCTCTTGTTTGTTATGCAGTAAAAGCAAACTCAAACTTAAGTTTACTTAAATTTTTAGCCTCTTTAGGAGCTGGATTTGATTGTGTTAGTGTGGGAGAAATAAAAAGAGCGTTGATTGCTGGTGCAAAGCCTTACCAGATGATATTTAGCGGTGTCGGAAAAAGAGATGATGAGATAAAGTATGCTTTGACAAGTGATATTCTTATGATAAATTTAGAAAGCGAAGCTGAACTTGAAAGAGTTGAAAACATCTCTAGGGAGCTACAAAAAGTAGCAAGAATTAGCATAAGAGTAAATCCAGATGTTGATGCAAATACTCATCCTTATATATCTACAGGATTAAATGAAAATAAATTCGGTGTTGATATGGATACAGCTAAAAAAATGTATATAAAAGCAAAAAAATCAGATAACTTGCAACCAATAGGAATACATTTTCATATAGGTTCTCAAATAACAGATATAAGCTCTATAATACAAGCTTCTGGCATAGTAAGCAAACTATTGACTGAACTTAAATCAGTTGATGTTGATATTAAATTTTTTGATATTGGTGGTGGTATCGGGATAGTTTATAATGATGAGCGAGATGTAAGCTTATATGATTATGCACAAGGAATTTTAAAAAATCTTTCAGGTCATGATATGACTATAGTGTGTGAGCCTGGTAGGTTTTTAGTTGGTAATGCTGGTGAGTTTTTAACCAAGGTTTTGTATGAAAAGACAAATAAAAACAAAAGATTTGTTGTTGTAGATGGCGCCATGAATGATCTTTTAAGACCTAGTTTGTATAATGCTTATCATAGAATTAGTGTTGTTGGAAAAGATAAAAATCATACAAGTTGTGATGTAGTTGGCCCTATATGTGAAAGCGGAGATTTTTTAGCTAAAAACATAAATTTGCCTATATGCGAAAGCGGTGATTTGATTGTTGTTAAAAGTGCTGGGGCATATGGGTTTAGTATGAGTTCTAATTATAACACAAGACCTAGGGTTGCTGAGGTGGCTATCATAAACAACAAGGACAAGCTTATAAGAAAAAGGGAAAGCTTCGATGATGTTATAGCTCTTGAAAAGGAGTGTTTGGAATAATGCAAGATATTGATGATTTAAGAAAAGATATTGATGATATTGATGATTTGATTTTAGAAAAATTAAATCAAAGAATGAAATTTGTCAAGAAAATAGGGGAGTTGAAACAAACCAATGGTTCTCCTATTTATAGACCTGAGCGTGAAAAAGCTATATTAAATCGCTTAGAAAGCTATGAGGATAATCTTTTAAATAAATCAGCAATCGAATCAATATATCTTGAAATTTTTGCGGTAAGTAGAAATATTGAAATGCCACAAAAAATAGCATATCTTGGGCCAGAAGGCACATATACCTATCAAGCTGCAGAGAGTCGTTTTGGAGCAATGAGCGAATACCTAGCACTTGCGAGTATTGAATCAGTATTTACAAAATTATCTCAAAAAGAGGTTAAATACGGAGTTGTTCCTATAGAAAACAATACAGAAGGTGCAGTTGGCGCTACTTTTGATTGTTTGGCTAAGTTTGAAAATGTTAAAATAGTTTCTGAAATTTATTTGGATATTCACCATAGTTTTATTAGTCTAAATGAGAATTTAAAAAATATAAAAACAATATACTCTCATCCGCAAGGCTATAATCAATGTAGAAACTTTTTAGAAAGTCATATGCTTTCAGGTGTTACTTTTGTTGCTGCAAAATCAACAGCACATGCGGCTTTTTTGGCTTCTAAGGATAAAGAATCAGCTGCGATTTGTTCTAAGATAGCTGCTAAACTTTATAATGTTCCTATAATGTTTGAAACAATTGAAGATAATATGGCAAATAGAACTAGATTTTTTGTTTTGAGTGATTTTAAAACAAACAAAACAAAGCACTCAAAAACATCAATACTTGCAAAAACAGATCATCTTCCGGGCTCTTTGGCTGATTTATTAAATCTTTTTAAATCCGAAAATATAAATCTTAGTAAGCTAGAAAGCAGGTCTATAAAACAGAGTGAGTTTAGAACTTTATTTTTTATTGATTTTGATGGACATATAGATGATGATAGGGTTCAAAATGTATTAGGATTATGTAAGAAAATCGGGATAGAGGTAACATGGCTTGGGAGTTATCTCAATGGAGATGAGGGATGAAATTTAATAAAATTTTATCAAATTTAAAAAACTATGAAACAGGAAAACCAATAGAACTAGTTGTTCGTGAGTTTGGCATAAAGCCAGAAGAGGTTGTAAAACTAGCTAGCAATGAAAATCCTTTTGATGCTAGCAAAATGGTTGAGCAGGGTATGCAAGAGGTGTTTAAGAATGCATATTTATATCCTGATGATAGCTATTATGAGTTAAAAGATGCTTTGGCAAATAAACATAATGTTCAATCCTCAAATATTATAATTGGAGCTGGAAGCGATCAAATTATTGAGTTTTGTGTGCATGCAAAGGCAAATAAAAAAAGTGCTGTTTTGATGGCTGGTGCAACATTTTCTATGTATGAAATTTATGCCAAACAGGTTGGTGCTGAGATTATTAGAACAAAATCAAAAACACATAATTTAAAAGAGTTACAAGAGCTTTATAAGGCCAATAAAGACAAAATAAGCATTATATTTTTGTGTTTGCCAAACAATCCACTTGGTGAGTGTGCTGATGCAAAAGATGTTTATAAATTTATAAATAAAATCAAAAAGAATGTTTTGGTTGTTGTTGATTGTGCTTATATGGAATTTGCTAGTTTTAAAGATCAAGATAAACTTATACAAGCTAAATATTTGATTGAAAATTTTGAAAATGCTATATTTTTAGGAACATTTTCAAAAGCTTATGGACTTGGTGGAATGTGCATTAGTTACGGCATTGCAAATAAATTTATAATCTCTGAATTAAATAAATTAAGACCACCTTTTAATATAACAACTCTTAGTTTAAGGGCTGCTATTTTGGCTTTACAAGATCAAAATTTTGTTGATGAATATGTAAAGAACATTTTTTTGCAAATGAAAAGATATGAAGCTGTTGCTGATAGTTTAAATATAGAGTATATACCAAGCTATGCAAATTTTATAACTCTTAAATTTAAAGAGCAAAATAGCACAGATATATGTCAAAATCTATTAAAAAAAGGTATAATTTTAAGAGATTTACAAAGCTATGGTTTGAATGCTATTCGTATTACGATAGGCACATCGGAACAAAACACTAAAGTTTTAGAACATTTAAGGGAAATTTTAAAGTAAAAGCATGGATTTAAAAGCATTACTTCAACAAATAAGTCAAGTTTATCAAAAATTATCTTTAAGACAAAAAATAGTAATAGCTAGTTCGGTTGTTGTTGTTGTTGGTTTTTTGGTTTTTTTGACTCTGTTCAAGTCAAAGACAAATACCTATGCTGGATATAGTGTTTTATTTGAAAATATAAGCGCAAATGATTCAGCTTTAATTATAGATCAGCTCACAAAAGATGGGGTGGATTATAAACTTGTAAATGAAGGCACTATACTTGTTCCAAATGCTGATGTTTATAAGGAACGAATATCCGTTGCAACTCTTGGTATCCCAAAAGAAAGCAAGATTGGATTTGAAATTTTTGATAAGCAAGAATTTGGAGCCACAGATGTCGAGCAAAGAGTTAAATATCAAAGGGCATTAGAGGGTGAGCTTGCAAGAACGATAGAAAGCCTTGCTCCAATAACCAAGGCTACAATCAGAATAGCATTTCCAAAAGAAACGGTATTTACAGAAAGACAAAGCCCACCAACAGCATCTGTTGTGCTTGAGTTAAAATCAGGTGGTTCTCTTGGAGCAAAGCAAATTTTTGGTATTAAAAATCTAGTCGCAGCTTCTGTTACAAATTTAACCTTGGAAAATGTAAAGATAGTAAATCAAGATGGTATAGCATTAGGTGAAGAAGATGGCTTTGATAGCGAGATGATAATTCAGCAAATTCGCTACAAAAAAGAATTTGAAAATAATTATGAACAAAAAATAATAAATGTCCTAGCACCAATAGTTGGCGGAACTAACAAAGTTGTTGCTAAGGTAAATATAGAGTTTGATTTTGACAAAAAAGACTCTCAAAGCGAGGTTTATGATCCAAACAATGTTGTTAGAAGCGAAAGTAACGTAGAAGAAAAAAGACAAGGCAGGACAAAAAATGATATCCAAGGTGTTCCTGGCGCTGTAAGCAACATAGGTCCTGTAGAAGGTCTTGATGATAACAAGTTAGAAGAACAATACAGCAAAAGTTCTCAGCAAACAAATTATGAAATCTCTAAAAAAATTACAAATGTAAAAGGTCAGTTTGCCACTATTTTAAGAGTTAGTGCAGCCGTTGTTGTTGATGGTATTTATCAGAACAAAAAAGATGAAAATGGAAATTTATTAGATGAATTTGAATATATATCTTTAAACGACTCTCAAAAAGCTTCAATTACAAATTTGATAAAACAAGCTATTGGCTTTAATGCCAGTAGAGGTGATGAAGTAACGCTTGACAACTTTGAGTTTAAAAATTTAACAAGGGTCTCTCCAACCCAAAAAGTAAATGGGTTTATGCAAGATTATATTATTCCTTTTATGCCTTTGTTTAAATATATTTTTGCTATATTGTTACTATATTTGTTTTACAAAAAAGTTATCGTTGTATTTATGCAAAAGATGCTTGAAGATATTAAGGAAGATGAAGATGACTTGGGTATCGATCACCTTGAAAATTTAGAGATAGATGATGAGGATACCTTGGAGAAATTTAAGGCAGCTAAGAAAAAAGTCGAAGAGCAACTCGGTCTTACTGGCGATTTTAATGAAGATGAGCTTAAATACGATGTATTGCTTGAAAAGATGAAAGGTATAGTTCAAGAAAGAAGCGAAGAGATATCAATTTTGCTTCAAGATATGGTAAAAAATGACAGCGATTTTAATGTTCGCAAGGAGTTGTAAATGGCTATAAAACTATCAGATCAGCAAAAACTTATATATGACGATTTGTCAATGCCAGAAAAGATTGCTATACTTTTAATACAGCTTGGAGAGGAATCCACAAGTTTGTTATTTTCTCATATGGATGTTGATGTTATAACTGATATTTCAGGGTATATAGCAACTTCTAAAAATATTGATAAACAAGTGGCTGGTGCTATACTTGAAGAGTTTTATGCTTTAATGCAATCAAATCAATATATGAGAAGCGGTGGTCTTGAGTATGCTAAGGAAATTTTGTATAGGACATTTGGACCTGAAGCAGCTCAAAAAATTCTTGATAAATTAGCAAAAAGCATGGAAAATACAAAAAGCTTTGGTTATCTTACAAAGATAAAACCGCAACAACTTGCTGATTTTATAGTAAAAGAACATCCGCAAACAATAGCTCTTATTTTAGCACATATGGATGCTACGGGAGCCGCCGAAACACTTGCTTATTTTCCAGATGAATTAAGAAGCGATGTTGTTATAAGAATGGCAAATTTAGGTGATATTAGCCCATCAGTCATAAAACGTGTATCAACAGTCCTTGAAGGCAAACTTGAAAGCCTGACATCTTACAAGGTTGAAGTTGGTGGACCAAGAGCTGTTGCCGAAATGCTTAATAGACTAGGTCAAAAAGCTTCTAAGGCAACCATATCATATATAGAACAAAACGATGAAAAACTCGCAAATACCATTAAAGAGCTTATGTTTACATTTGAAGATATTAGCACACTTAATGCTAACGCTATACGTGAGATTTTGAAAAATGTAGAGAAGAAAGATCTTATGGTTGCACTTAAAGGTAGCAGTGATAGCTTAAAAGATAAATTTTTATCCAACATGTCTCAAAGAGCAGCCGAAGCTTTTAAAGAGGAGATGGGTTATTTGGGTGCTGTTAGGGTTAAGGATGTGGAAGATTCTCAAAGACGCATAGTTGAGGCTGTTCAAGCACTAGCAGAACAAGGGGTATTTCAAGTTGGTGAAGCAGATGAGATGATAGAATAATGAAAAGCAGTGTTATAACAAACGAAATTGCCAATAAGCATTTCGTTGAAAATTATCGTTTTAAGGTTTTGGGTAGTGATATGTCTAATGAAAAAGATAAAATTTCTCATGAGCAAAAAACTTTACCTGCTTCTGAAGATGAAAATACTAAAAATATAGAACCAAAACAAAATAATATTAACCAACAAAATATACAGTCTTATGAAGCTCAAAATAAATCATCAAATTTTGATGCAGGATTTGTTGAAGAATTGCTTAAAAAAACAGATGAGCTTAGCTCAAATATGATAAAACTTCAAATGCAAATAGAAAATCAAGAGAGCGAGTTTGCAAAAAGACTAGAGGCAGAAGTTGCAAGAGCAAAAGAAGATGGCAAAAATGAAGGCATCGCTGAGTCAAATTCGGCTTTTGATACAAAACTTAAAGAGCTAAATGATAAGTTTAATGCTTCCATTGAAAAACTTGCAGTTAAATTTAATGAACTTGATGAGTTTATACTTAAAAACGAACAGGATTTAGCCGAAACATCAATAAGCATAGCAAAAGAGGTGATTGGCTCTGAAGTAGAACAAAAATCAGAAAAAATAGCTTATGCTGTAACTAAAAATTTACTTCAAGATATAAAAGATGCAAAAAATATAACTCTTAGGGTAAATCCTGATGATGGCGAATATCTAAAAAATGCTTTTTTAGAAAATTCACACATTAAAATAGAATTAGATGATGCTATTAGTAAGGGCGGTGTTGTTATTATAAATGAGCTGGGCAATATTGATGCAACGCTTGAAACTAGAATTGAAAAATTAAAGACTTTGGTGGAATAAAAAATGGATATAAAAAATTTAAATTTAGAAGAACTAAACCAGCTGTGTGAAAAAATAAGAAAAAGAATAATAGATGTAGTTAGTAAAAATGGAGGACATCTTAGTTCAAATATAGGGGCAGTTGAGCTTATAGTAGCTATGCATTATGTTTTTGATGTTAAAAAAGATCCATTTATTTTTGATGTAAGTCACCAATCTTACGCACATAAACTTTTAACGGATAGATGGGATGATTTTGAAACACTTAGGCAATTTGGTGGCATAAGTGGCTTTTCAAAGCCAAGTGAAAATGAAGCTGATTATTTTATAGCTGGTCATAGCTCAACATCTATTTCATTGGCTGTTGGCGCAGCAAAATCAATCAAACTCAAGTGTGAAAACAGACTACCTGTAGCTTTGATAGGTGATGGTTCTATGAGTGCTGGAATGGCATATGAGGCATTAAATGAACTCGGGGATAGAAAATACCCTTGCGTAATTATACTAAATGATAACGAAATGAGTATAAGTCGGCCAATAGGTGCTTTAAGCAAGTATTTAAGTCATATTATGGCTGGAAAGTCTTATCAGAAATTTAAAGGTGGTGTTGAAAAATTTCTTTCATATATGCCTGATTCGGCTGCATATATGGCAAGAAGAATGGAAGAAAGCATTAAGCTAATTACCCCCGGTATAA
This sequence comes from Campylobacter pinnipediorum subsp. pinnipediorum, assembly GCF_002021925.1. Lineage (NCBI taxonomy): Bacteria > Pseudomonadati > Campylobacterota > Epsilonproteobacteria > Campylobacterales > Campylobacteraceae > Campylobacter > Campylobacter pinnipediorum. Next base: position 1,540,492 of record NZ_CP012546.1, on the reverse strand, counting down.
TTTTTGAAGAGCTTGGGCTTGAATATATAGGTCCTGTAAATGGGCATAAATTAAGCGAGCTTATATCTACTTTTGAAACAGCAAAGTCAATGAATAAACCGGTTATTATTCATGCTCAGACCTTAAAAGGTAAAGGTTATAAAAATGCAGAAGGACATTTTGCTTCTTGGCACGGAGTTGGTCCATTTGATGTAAAAACTGGTGAAGTGATAAAAAAAACAAACTCAAAAGTTCAAGCTACTAAGATTTTTAGCGATCATCTTTTAAAGATGGCCGGTGAGCATAAAGATATAGTTGGGATAACAGCAGCAATGCCGACAGGAACTGGCATGGATGCTTTGATAGAAGCTTATCCCGATAGATTTTGGGATGTTGCAATAGCAGAACAACATGGTGTTACATCAATGGCAGCAATGGCAAAAGAGGGCTTTAAGCCTTTTGTAGTTATTTACTCTACATTTTTGCAAAGAGCTTACGATCAAGTTATTCACGATGCCTGTATATCAAATCTAAATATGACTTTTGCTATGGATAGAGCAGGTATTGTAGGAGAAGACGGAGAGACTCATCAGGGTGCTTTTGATATAAGTTATTTACATGCAATACCAAATATGGTTTTGTTTGCACCACGCTCGCAGGATAGCTTAAAATTTGCAATGGAATTTGCGTATGCATACAAAGGTGTTAGCGCATTTAGATTTCCAAGGGGGTCTTTTGGTATAGATGATTCTGATTTTAAGGCCAACAAACTAGAATTAGGCAAGTCTGAAATGCTTATTCAAACAGATAGTGATATAGCTTTTATAGGGTATGGAAATGGTGTTGGTAAAGCAAATGCTGTGAGAAATATCATAAAAGATAAGCTGAATGTAAATTTAGTTGATTTAGTCTTTATAAAGCCGCTAGACCGTGAGTTTTTGATAAACTTATCTAAGAAAACAAAAAAATGGTATATCTTTAGCGATAGTGTAAAAAAAGGAGGGGTTGGAGATATATTAAGCTCATTTTTGCAAGAAAATAATATTTTTGATGTTAGTGTTGTGAGTTTTGAGTATGATGATAAATTTATAACTCATGGAAATATAAATTTAGTTGAAGAAAGTATGGGAATATCGCCAAATTTAATAGCTCAAAAAATACTAATAAATAATAAATATTAATTAATAAAGAATACTTTAAGCACATTTTTAGTATATTTTAAAATAGACTAAAATAAATTTAAAGGAGTGCTTATGCAACATGTTTCCTTATTGAAGCGGTTTGGATTAAAAGTAACGCCCCAAAGACTTAGTGTTCTAAAAGTTTTAGATCAACACACACACCCAACCATAGATGAATTATACGAAGAGATAAAAAAAGAAAATCCATCTGTTTCGCTGGCTACTGTATATAAGAATTTAAACACACTAAAAGATGAAGGTTTGGTAGTTGAGGTTAATATAATAAATCAAAAACCAAGATATGATATATACGAATACCCTCATATTCATGTTGTTTGTGATAATTGTGGATATGTTCAAGATGTTAGCTATGATGATGCTGAACTTAATAAATACCAAGAAAATCTTGAGAAAAAGCTAGGCAATATTATAGAGCGGTTAAATCTAGTTGCTAATGTAAAAACTTGCAAAAAATGTAGATAATGAGCTTTTTTAGCTCATTATAAAACTAAAATTTGTTCTAAAAATACTAAATTTTTAAGCCATAACTTGCTAAAATATAGTTAAATACTATGGAGGCTTTATGGAGTTATTTATACAACGTAGATTCTTGCTTAAAGATAACAAGCTTCTTGAGTTTTTAACATCTCTTGGTGCATTTTTTAATACATACAACTCTACTCAATTTTATACAAAAATAACACCAAAAGAAGAGATAATTTATAAAAGTAATGATGATACATTTGTAAAAATTAGAAAAATAATCTCAAATAATTCAGTAAAAACTGACTCTCAAAAAATAAGCCAAGATGAGTTTGATGATGCCTTAAAATATAAACTAGGCTCTGTTATTTATAAAAAACGTTATGCTTTTATGATGAATAACAACAACTCTTATATTGATGAATATACGGGCGATTTATCAGGTCTTTGTATGCTTGATATAGAGTTTAAAAACGAGCTTTATGGTATATTTTTTAAAATAAAAGAGCCTTTTAGTGATTTTGTGTTGGAAGATGTTAGTGATAAGAGCGAGTTTAGCGATAAAAACTTATCTCTTTTTGGGTATCTTAAAGAAGATTTTGACAGTGATTCAAAAAGCTCATACTCAAAAAATGCTCTTAAATATATATTTTTAAAAAATATTGATAGACAAAGTTATTGTTTTGAAGATGAAATAATACTTTTAGATATATTTGATAAGGTATTTGACTTTGAATTAACAAATGCTTTTAAAGATAATTTTCAAAAGATAAATCAAATTTATAAGATAAAATCAGAGCTTTTATCTTGTGTTGATGTTATGCAAGATATCAAAGATTGTGGTGATTTAAAATATTTTATAAATGATGCTTTGGCTATTGAAAATGAAAATATAAAAAATGAGCTAGATAAGATAAAAAGTGAAAATATTTTGAGTGACTGGGAACTTTTTTTACAAGAAGATGGTAGCTTTTATGATGGAGATTTTGCTGATAAAAAAATTATAAACTTAGTTTCTTATGCCCTTAGGCTTGAGAGTTTAAGGGTTTTAAAATCACTTAAAAATATAGATTTAAAAACAACTAATGATTTTTTGTATAATATACAAAGCGATATAAAAAATTTATCTTGCTTGATATTTTATTTTTCAAATTTTTATGATATTTCTGCATTTAAAAAGATGAAAAAGAGAGTTGCTGTTATGAATTTACTTTTAGAAAAACTTTATAGTTATGATCTGTTTTTAAAAGTGCTTGATAGCTCTTTTTTGTCTCAAAAGAAAAAGGATAAAATTTCTACAAAAATATATGAAAAAATTTATAAAGTTCGTAAAAATATAGTAAAAAAATCAGCTAAAGCTGTAAAAACATTACATATTTTTTCTAAAAATATTAAAATTTATTATTAAAAAGGTTTAAAAGATTATGCAAAAACAAGAACAAATAGTAAAAATGTTTGACAATATAGCTCCTACTTATGATGTTGCAAATAGAGTTTTGAGTATGGGTATTGATATTAGTTGGAGAAAATATGCTTGTAAACAAACACTACTTAAAATGGAACAAGATGATCTAAATATCGTAGATGTTGCTTGTGGAACTGGTGATATGATGGGTATGTGGAAGAATATAGCTGATGATATGGATAAAGATATACATAATCTAATCGGTGTTGATCCATCTTCTGGTATGCTAAAACAGGGGCAAGAAAAATTTCCAAATTTTATATTTAAACAAGCATTTGCTGATAATACCGGTCTTGATAGTGATTTTGCTGATATTTTAAGCATTAGTTATGGGATTAGAAATGTCGTTGCAAGAAAAGAGGCTTTGGCTGAGTTTAATAGGGTTCTTAAAATGGGTGGGTATGTTGTCGTGCTTGAGTTTACAAAAAGAAAAAAAGCTGGCCCTATAACAAGAATTCGTGATTTTTACCTTAGTTCTATATTGCCTAAAATAGGTGCATTTATATCAAAAGATAAAGAAGCATACGAGTATCTGCCAAGCTCCATAGATAGCTTCTTAGACTCAGAATCATTTTGTAAAGAGCTTGTAAAATCTGGCTTTGAAATAATTGAATGCAAAGGCTTTAGTATGGATATATCTACACTGTTTATAGCAAAAAAAGTTAAATCATGCTAAGTGTAACAGAGTTAAATGAAAAGGCTAAAACTCTACTTGATACAACATTTGGCTATGTTGAGATAGCTGGTGAAATTTCACGCTTAACCAAACACGGTTCAGGACATTGGTATTTTACATTAAAAGATGATAGTTCGAGTGTCGCTGCTGTAATGTATAAAATGAATAATTTAAAACTAGGCTTTAATGTTACAGATGGTATGAAGGTTATAGTTTATGCCAAAGTGTCTTTGTATGTGCCAAATGGCTCTTATCAGGTTATCGTAAACTCTTTAAGACCAGATGGGATAGGAGAGCTTGAACTAGCATTTAATCAGCTAAAACAAAAACTTGCTTCGGAGGGTTTGTTTGATATAACATACAAAAAACCAATACCAAGCTTACCTAAAAAAATAGCTCTTGTTACATCAGCAACATCTGCCGCTTTGCAAGATATGCTAAGGGTATTAACTCAAAAATGGAAACTTAGTGAAATTTTTATTTTTGACTCTTTGACGCAAGGTGAAAATGCACCACAATCTTTAATAAAATCTTTAAAAAAAGCCGATAATTATGGCGTTGATGTTATAGTTTTGGCTCGTGGTGGTGGTAGTAAAGAGGATCTTTGGTGTTTTAATGATGAAGGCTTGGCTCGTGAAATTTTTAAAACCAAAACACCTGTGATAAGTGCTATAGGACACGAGATAGATTATGTGATTAGTGATTTTGTTGCTGACAAAAGAGCTTTGACACCAAGTGCTGCTATGTTTGATCTTTTACCTGATGAAGATGCTTATTTTCAGTATATAGATACTATTTCAAATGATATTTTTAAAGCCATGGAGTTGAAATTTAAAAATCTTCAAAGCAAGTTAGAGCTACTAAATATAAAACTTTCAACAGATACAATTTTAGCAAAGATAGATACAAAAATTTCAAAGATAAATAACCTAAAAATGAGTCTTGAAAATATTATTTTAAATAAAATTTCACTTCTTACATCTGATATAAGAGCTTTAAAAATTGGCTTTGATACAAGGGAAGATTTTTTTAAAAAGACTGAAAATTTAGTAGAGATAAGAAGTCTTAGTAAAAATATAAATTTACAAGATCTAAACATAGATGATGAGATACAAATAATATCACAAAACATATCACGACAAGCAAAAATAACAAAATAAGGAGCAAGAATGAGAATGATAAATTTTAGTGCAGGACCAACAGGGCTTCCTTTTGAGGTTTTGCAAAAAGCACAATCTGAGTTTGTGAACTATCATAATGAAGGTTATAGCATAATGGAAATAAGTCATCGCTCAAAGACTTATGAAGAGGTTCATTTTGGTGCTATGCAAAAAATAAGAGAGTTGTATAATATTTCAGATGATTTTGATATTTTATTTTTGCAAGGCGGGGCTCATCTTCAATTTAGTATGATACCGCTAAATCTTTATCAAGGCGGTGTTGCTGAGTATGTAGATACTGGTGTTTGGACTTCAAAAGCTATAAAAGAGGCTCAAATTTTAGGTATAAATCATAAAGTTGTTGCTAGTTCTAAGGATGATAATTTTAATCATATCCCTGATATTAATTTTGATGATAATGCTGATTTTAGTTATATTTGTTCTAATAATACAATTTATGGAACCCAATACAAATCACTACCAAAAAGCAAAGCACCTTTGGTTGTAGATAGCTCTAGTGATTTTTTTTCTCGCCCACTTGATTTTAGTGATATTGGTGTTTTATATGGAGGAGCTCAAAAAAATGCCGGCCCTAGTGGTGTTACTATTGTTATAATAAGAAAAGATTTGATTGATAGGGTTAGTTCAAACAATGTTCCTATGTTTTTAAGATATAAAACTCATGCAGATGCTAAATCTTTATATAACACACCTCCGACATTTGCTATTTATCTTTTAAATCTAAATATGCAATGGCTAATAGATCGTGGCGGGCTTAAAGCTACTGATCAAATAAATACAAAAAAAGCTGAAATTTTATATAGCGTTATAGATAACTCTGATGATTTTTATAAAGGACATGCAAAAAAAGAGGATAGATCTGTGATGAATGTTAGCTTTAATATTAAAAATAAAGATTTAGAGCCTATTTTTGTAAGTGAAGCTTTAAAAAATAATATGCTTGGACTAAAAGGACATAGGCATTTAGGCGGTATAAGAGCTTCTATATATAATGCTGTTAGCATTGAAGATGTAACCGTTTTAGCTGATTTTATGAAGGAATTTGCTAGAAAAAATGGTTAATACAAAAGAAAACGATGCCTATTTAAAAGAACAAATTTTAACCTATCTTGGAAATAAACGTTCTTTGCTTAACTTTATAAATCAAGGTGTTGATATAGCCAAAAAAGAGCTTTTTAAAGATAAGCTTAGTGTTGGGGATTTGTTTTCTGGTTCGGGTATCGTTTCTAGGAATTTAAAGCAACATGCTAGTTATATCGTTGCAAATGATTTAGAGCTTTATTCTAAGATAACTAATGAGTGTTATTTGTTTAATGCTGATTTTGAGTTTAAAAAAGAGCTTCTTAATCTAAATAAAAAACTAAATAAAAATATACAAACAAGCTTAAGAGATGGCTTTTTATCAAGGCTTTATGCCCCTTTGTGTGATGATGATATAAAAGATAATGAAAGGGTATTTTATACTAGGAAAAATGCTAATTTTTTAGATACAGCAAGGCAAGAGATAGATGGGCTTGATGAGGATTTTAAAAAGTTTTTTATAGCACCTCTTTTGTATGAGGCTAGCAATAAAGCAAACACAAGCGGTGTTTTTAAAGGATTTTATAAAAACAAAGATGGTAAAGGTGAGTTTGGCGGTAGTGGCAAAAATGCATTAAAAAGGATAATGGCAGATATTGTATTACCTGTGCCTGTTTTTTCAAATTTTAATGTCAAATACGATGTGTTTAATAAAGATTCAAACGAACTTGCAAACGAACTTGATGAGCTTGATTTGATATACCTAGACCCCCCTTATAATCAACATCCTTACGGTTCTAACTATTTTATGCTAAATCTAATAGCAAAATACGATGAGCCAAAAGAAATTTCAAAAGTTTCAGGAATAACAAAAGATTGGAATAGGTCAGCTTATAATAAAAAGGCTTTTGCCTCTGATACTTTTTTTGAACTCATAGCAAAATTAAAAGCAAAATTTATCCTTATATCGTTTAATTCTGAGGGATTTATTAGTCGTGAAAAGTTTGAACAAGAGCTTTGTAAATTTGGAAAAGTTAAGATACTAGAACAAAAATATAATACATTTAAAGCAAGTAGAAATTTAAAAAATAGACAGCTACATGTTATAGAATATTTATACATATTAAAAAAACAAAATAAGGAATAAAAATGTTACAAACAAAAGATACTTATGATGATGTGCCTTATTTTTCAGCAGCTTTTGTGGATTCTTCGCCTTTTAGGCTGCAAGCTGTAGCAACATTTTTAAACATAAAAAACAAAAGCTTGGAAAATGCCCGAGTTTTAGAGCTTGGCTGTTCTTATGGTGGAAATATTTTGCCATTTGCTATTCATAACAAAAATGCCGATGTTGTCGGTATTGATATGTCGAAAACTCAGGTTAGTATAGGCAATAAAATATCAAAGGAAGCTGGGGTTAAGAATTTTGAATTGATACAAAAAAATATATTAGATCTTACACAAGATGACTACGAAAAGCTTGGAAAATTTGATTATATTATAGCTCACGGTCTTTATAGTTGGGTAGATGACGATGTAAAAAAATCCGTTTTAAAACTTATAAAAAATGTTCTCGCAGTTGATGGGATCTCTTATATATCTTATAATGTATATCCTGGTTGGAATAGCTTTGAAATTTTAAGAGAATATATGCTTTTTGTAAGCAGTGATGAGAGTAGCTATCAAGGCAGGTTACAAAAGTCAAAAGATGAGCTTGAGTTTTTTAAAAATTTTTTAAGAATGAATCTTCAAAATATACAAAACCAAACATTAAAGGATTCTACAAAATTACTTTTAACTCAACTTGATTTTTTAAAAAATATCACAAAAGACAAAAAGAATGATTATTATATCTTGCACGATTTTTTAGAAATTTGTAATAAGCCCATATACTTTAATAAATTTATAAAAGAGATACAAGAAGCCGGACTTTGTTATTTGCTTGATTCTACTCTTGATGATATTTTTAACTCATCTTTTGGTGTTTTTAGGTTTGATGAGCATATTAAGAAAAATTATCCAAAAAGAGTGCAAAAAGAGCAGATGAAAGATTTTTTTCAAAACCGTTCTTTTAGAAAAAGTTTGGTTATGAATAGTGAAATTTTGGGTTCTAATGATGATTTTGATGTGCAAATAGGTATTGATGAAATTTCTAAATTAAATTTAATAGTAAAATTAATCAAAAAAGATGATATTTTCTATATTAAAGATAGAGCTTTAAATACAAGCTTTAATGATATTTTTGAAAGATTTTATGAGGCTTATCCTAGCAGTTTAAATATGAGTGATTTTAAAGATAAGGATACTCAAAATGTTTTTTATGCATTTTTAGAGCTTATCAGTGATGTAAATACTGTGATTGTTACAAGAGAGTTTAAAAAGCTTGATTATGTTGTTGGAAAAACAAGATTAAAAGAGGATATAAGAGGTTATGTGAGGTATTTTGCAAATGCAGATGAGCCTGTGATTTTATTTGCTGATGCTTTAAATCAAAAAGTTGAACTAGATAGAAATTTGGCAAATATAGCTTTGGAATTTGATGGAAAAAATAGTATTGATTTTTTAGAGAAAAAATTTGATAAAGATAGTGTTTTAAAGGTCTATTCTATTTTACAAAAGGCTTATTTTTTTGAGAGTTTTTAAAGATAGACTTTGTATTTGTATAAAAAGTTTCAGATAAAATTTGTTATAATTTTATAAATATTATTAAGGTTGTTTTTATGTTTGATAATTTTGATTTTTCTAAGATAGGAGATATGCTATCACAAGCTCAGGCTAAGGCACAAGAGCTTGAAAAAGAGCGTGAAGAAAAGCAGTTTAGCGTAAAAAGTGGTGGTGGTCTTATAAATGTTAAGGCAAATGGTCTTGGCGAGATACTTGATATCAGTATAGATGATAGTTTATTAGAAGATAAAGAGAGTATGCAAATACTTCTTATAAGTGCAATAAATGATGTTGTAAAAATGGTTGAAGATGATAAAAAAGCCATGGCATCAAATATGCTTGGTTCTTTGGGTGGATTTAAATTCTAAGGAATAAAATTGAAAAAAATATTTTTACTTTTTTGTTGTGTTGTCTTTGCATTTTCTGCTCCTCGTCCTACACAGGATGATTTTAATGCTTGTTATGAGAAAAATAAAAACTCAATAATATCAGTTAACGGTAATTATGGTGTTGCTATAACAGAAAATCTTATTGCGGTTGCAAAAAATTCTCAAACCCCTTTGAATGATTATATTAAGTTTGATTCTTATTTAGGGCTTTATCTTGTAAAAAGCGATAAAAAGCTAGATCCTGCTGTGATGGCTGATGAAAATGATGATGTAAAGTTTAATAAAACAACTTGGATAGGAAATTTAAGTGACAATAACTCAACTGTTATGGGACATGTTAAAGAGTTTGGCTCAGGTCTTGGAGACTTTGATACTCTTAACTTTGATGTAAATGCTGTTTCTGAATTAAATACAGGTTGTTGTAAAATGGCTGGTATAAGTGTAGGTGGTAATAAATTTATACCAAATAGGTATTTAAAACATTTTGCTATGTATGACGATGTTTATTATGGTGATATTGGTGTTATTTTTGAGCAAAAAGGCGATAAGTTTTTTGTAAAAAGTGTAGACCCACTTGGTCGCGGTAAGGCTTTGATGAAGGGTGATGAAATTCTTAGTGTAAACTCAGATAAGCCAAAATCTTTGAGACTTTTAAACGAAACTGTGCTTTTTGCGCCAAAAGGCTCTTTGCTTGAGTTTAAAATAAGAAGAGATGGCGAAGAGACAAAAATTTATACACCCGTTTCTGGCGATGTTAGTTTAAAAGATAATTCAATACAAGAAAGCACAAAAGACCAAGCCGCCGAGATTGAAAAAAACAATCAAAATACTGAGTCAAATTTATTAGATGAGATATTAATGCAATGGGGTATTTTTGTTGATAATAATTTGGTTGTTAAAAAGGTTGTTGATGGTTCTAAAGCAGAAGAGTTCGGGATAAAGCTAAATGATAAAATACTTCAATTAAACAGTGATGATGTTAAAAATAGAAAACAATTGCTTGAAAAAATAGGAAAACAAACTAGCTTTTTATTGCTTTTTAGAAGAGATGATTTTGATTTTTTTGCAAGGGTTGTTAGATGAGTGATAAATTTGTAGAATTTTTAAATGAAAATTTACCAACTTCTGAGTCTTTTCATCCTTATTATTCTGAGGCTTTGAATCATGTTTTAAAGGCTGGTGGTAAGCATTTTAGGGCTTCTTTGCTTTTGGGTGTTGTTGATGCTATCAAGCCAGAACTAACCGATAAAGCTATGCGTGTTGCTCTTGGTGTGGAGCTTTTGCATACTTATTCTTTGATACATGATGATTTGCCGGCCATGGACAATGCCCCGCTTAGAAGAGGTGTTGAGACTTTGCATGTAAAATATGATGAGGTGACGGCTATCTTAGTCGGAGATGCGCTTAATACACATGCTTTTTTTGAAATTTCAAGGTCTGATTTGCCGTCAGATATTTTGCTTAAATGTATTGAAATTCTAAGCTTTAATGGTGGTGTAAATGGAATGGTTTTAGGTCAAGCTTTGGATTGTTATTTTGAGGGTAAAAAGCTAGATTTAAAACAGGTTGAGTTTTTGCATATACATAAGACCGCAAAGCTAATAGCTGCAAGCTTGCAAATGGGTGCCGTTATAGCTAGTTGCGATAAAAACACTTGCTCTAGTTTGTATAAAATAGGTCTTGATTTGGGTCTTGCTTTTCAGATACAAGATGACATTATAGATGCCACAAGTAATGAGGCTGAGGCCGGAAAGCCAGTTCATAATGATGATGTGAAAAATTCTTTTATAAATTTAATGGGGTTAGACGGCGCAAAAAATAGCAAAGAAGAACTAATAAGAGCAATTATAAAAGAACTTGAAATTGTTCCATCTGAATTAAGACCGGTTATTGAAAAATTAATAAATAAATATTTGAAAGGTTGATAATGCTTAAAAAACAAGCTGATACTATAAGATTTTTGTGTGCCGATATGGTGCAAAAGGCAAATAGCGGCCATCCTGGTGCACCTATGGGGCTTGCTGATATTATGGTAGTGCTTATGCAAAATTTAAAACACAATCCAAAAGATCCAAAGTGGTTAAACCGTGATAGATTAGTATTTAGTGGAGGACATGCTAGTTCTTTAGTATATAGCTTTTTGTATTTAAGTGGTTATGATTTAAGTTTTGAAGAATTGCAAAATTTTAGACAACTTGGCTCAAAAACCCCAGGCCATCCAGAGATCGAAACAAATGGTGTTGAGATAGCAACAGGCCCTTTGGGACAAGGTGTGGCTAATGCTGTTGGTTTTGCTATGGCTGCAAAATATGCTGCAAATATCCTTAATGCTCCTAAAAATAAAATTATAGATCATAAAGTGTATTGTCTTTGTGGTGATGGTGATTTACAAGAGGGTATAAGCTATGAGGCTTGTGCTATGGCTGGAAATTTAAACCTTGATAATCTTGTAATAATATATGATTCAAATAATATAACTATAGAAGGCGATACAAATTTAGCTTGGAACGAAGATGTTAAGTTGCGTTTTGAGGCACAAGGTTTTGAAGTAGCAAAAATAAATGGACATGATTATGATGAGATTGAGTTTGCTCTAAAAGAGGCTAAAAATAAGACAAAACCTTATTTGATAATAGCAAATACTTGTATTGCAAAAGGTGCTGGAGAGCTTGAAGGTAGTCATCACTCTCACGGTGCTCCGCTTGGAGAAGAAATTATTAAAATCGCAAAACAAAATGCTGGGTTTGACCCAGATAAGAAATTTCATATAGATGAAGATGTATTGCTAAGATTTAGAGTTGCTCTTGAAAAGGGTGATTTGGCACAAACTTTGTGGCAAGAACAAGTTGATAAATTAGACAATGATGGTAAAAAATTATTAAACTCTCTTTTAAATCCTGATTTTTCAAAGATAAGCTATCCTGATTTTGGTGACAAAAAAATGGCTACTAGGGATACAAATGGCCTTATAATAAATGCCATAGCCAATGCTTTGCCTGGGTTTATCGGCGGTAGTGCAGATCTTGCTCCATCAAACAAAACAGAGCTTAAAAATATGGGTGATTTTCCAAATGGTAGAAATATACATTTTGGTATAAGAGAACACTCAATGGCTGCTATAAATAATGCCTTTGCAAGGTATGGATTATTTATGCCATTTTCAGCTACATTTTTTATATTTAGCGATTACATGAAATCTGGCGCAAGAATGGCAGCCCTTATGAAATTAAAACATTATTTCATATTTACGCATGATAGTATAGGTGTTGGCGAAGATGGACCAACTCATCAGCCTATTGAGCAATTAAGCCAATTTAGAGCTATGCCTAATTTTTATACATTCCGTCCGGCAGATGGTAATGAAAATGCAAAATCTTGGCAGGTCGCTCTTGGATTAAATGCTCCTTGTGCTTTTGTTTGTTCTAGACAAGGTTTAGAGCCATTGGCGAGTTCTGTTTTTGGTGATGTTTCAAATGGTGCTTATCTTTTGAAACAAAGCGAAAATGCAAAGGTAACTTTGATAGCTAGTGGAAGTGAAGTATCTTTGGTGTTAAAAACTGCTGAGCTACTAGATAATGATGGCATAGGAGCGAATGTTGTTTCTGCTCCTTGTTATGATTTGCTTTGTAATCAAGATAAACAATACATAGATAAAATCATACAAAAAGATACATATAAAATCGCAGTAGAAGCTTCCAGTGCATTAGAGTGGTATAAATTTGCTGATGATGTATATGGTATGAAAACATTTGGCGAGAGCGGAAAGGCCGATGAGTTATTTAAGCATTTTGGATTTGAACCAAATGCACTTTATAACTTTATAAAAGAGAAACTTTAGTGGATTTTGTTCAAACTATCGTTTTAGCCCTTGTTCAGGGCTTTAGTGAGTTTTTGCCTATCTCTAGCTCTGCTCATTTGATTTTGGTTCCCGAGCTTCTTGGTTGGAAAGACCAAGGGCTTGTTTTTGATGTAGCTGTTCATATAGGGACCTTATTTGCCATAGTCTTTTATTTTAGAAATATGGTTTTTTCTGCATTGAAAGATTTTTTTTGTTCTATAAAATTAAAAAAAAATGTCGGACAAAGTAGGCTTGTTTGGGCTGTTGGATTTGGGACTATTCCAGCTGGTATAATTGGACTTCTTATAAAAGATATTGTAGAAGATTATGCTAGAAATGGGCTTATTATAGCTTTTACTACAATTATTTTTGGTATTATTTTATTTTTTGCAGATAAAAAAAATGGCAACAAACAAGAGGGTGATATAAGTATCAAGATAGCCCTTGTTATAGGCCTTGCTCAAGCATTTGCTTTAATACCGGGTGTTTCTAGGTCGGGTGTTACTATTAGTATGGCATTGTTGCTTGGATTTTCCAAGGTTGCTAGTGCAAATTTCTCTTTTTTGTTATCTATACCGATAATAATTTTAGCCGGTGGTTTGAAATTATTAAAAATAAATAGTAGCGATGTTATTGTCTCCGATTTGCTTATAGGTATGTTTGTTAGCGGAATTAGTGCATATATTTGTGTTAAATTATTTATCTCTATAATATCAAAAATAAGTATGCTACCATTTGTTATTTATCGTATATTGCTTGGTTGTTTTTTATTATTTTGGTTTCTTTTTTGAAAAAAATTCTTATTGATAGAAGTAAAAAAATATAAATTAAATCAACATATTAATCTAAGTTAGTAGTTTTGAAGTAAAAAATATAAATAGAATAATAAAGATAGTATTTAAGAATATATAATTTCTAAAATACTATAAATTTTTTGGATTATTTATGCAAGATACTTCTTATCGGTATTACAAAAATAGCTATAGCAACATAAAATGTTAGTCCAAAAACAGCTGCCATTGCAAAGATAGTTCCAATGTCAGCAAGAGTTGAATATAGTCTAAATTGTTCCAAATAGTCTATTAAAAACCAAAGACCAACACCAGCTAATATAGCTAGTAAAAAAACTGGAACAGAAAATAAAACTTTAAACATACTAACTCCTTTGTTGTTTGTGTATAGCAAAAGCTATACACTTTATTATTAATTATAGTCCCTCAAAAGGATTTGAAACTACACTATCACGGTCTATTATGTAAGGTATAATAGCTGCGTGTCTAGCTCTTTTTATCGCTTTTTCAACCATCTCTTGGTATTTTTTAGATGTACCTGTTAATCTTCTAGGCATAATTTTAAATCTCTCTGATAAGCAGTACTTTAAAAGAGATGTATCTTTATAGTCTATAAAATCTATCTTAGCTTCTGTGTATTTGCAATATTTGCGTGAATATTTTCTTTTCTCTGCCATTGTCTTTCCTTTTTAAAACGGTATACTATCATCTGAATCATACTCATCGTTTATGTCTTGAGTATCATCAAATTTATTATTTTGTTGAGTTTTTACAAAATCATTATTTTGCTTATTGTAAGCTGGTGTTTGTTCTTGGTTGTTAAAGTTATTTTGCTTGGCATAGTTATTATTGTTATTATAGCTTTGGTTATCATAACTTTGCTGATTGTTCCAGCCTTGATTTTGATTAAAACCACCACCTTGATTTTGCATTTGGTTGCCACCACCAAGCATTTCCATATTTTCAACACTTACACTGTGTTTACTTCTATTTTGTCCATTATTATCAGTCCATTGATCAAGCTTTAAACGACCTTCAACTAAAAGTTTAGATCCTTTGCTTAGGTATTGGTTGGCAATTTCTGCTTGTTTTCCAAAAAATGATATATCAATAAAGCAAGTCTCTTCGCGTTTTTCGCCATTTGTTGTAAATTTTCTTGTTACGGCTATACCTGAATTTCCGATAGCAACACCAGTTGTTGTATATCTTAACTCTATGTCTCTGGTTAAGTTTCCTACTAAAACTACTTTATTGAACATCTTTATTTCCTATTTTTCTGCAGCAGCTTCTTCTGTTGGTTTTTCTGCTCTTGGCTCACGATATGCTCTTGGCTCACGTGTTTGTGTTTTTATTGTTTGTTTGATTCCCTTGCATAGTCTATCCCAAGCAGCTATTTCGCTCTTGTTTTCATATTTTACACTTAAAAATCTTATAATATCTTCAGTTATTCTGATGTTTCTTGTAAGCTCAGTTAATAATGCTGGAGGTGCTTTGTAGTATATAACAAAATATGTTCCACGCTCATATTTTTGTATTTTGTATGCTAGTTTGCGAGTGCCCATTTCAACAACAGTTGCTATCTCACCACCATTTTTTGTAATAACTTCTTTTACGAAGTCAACTCTTGCTTTAGCTTCTTCTTCAGTCAATGTTGGCTTTAGAATAAATAAAAGCTCGTAATGTCTCATAAATTTCTCCTTATGGGTATTAAGCCTACTTTTTGATTTTTATTTTATTATAAAAATAGGCAAGGATTCCTTGCTTTTTAGCACAAGAAACTTAAGATTTTATCTCAAAACTACTTAAATTTTGCTTTTGATATAATATTTTGTAGATTTAAAATCATAGATATCAAAAATGCACTTTTGTCTATTGACGAGTTTGTTTTTAGTTCTAATTCTGCCAAATTTAATGCTTTGAAGATTTCTTCATAGTTTTTTAAATTTAGCATTAGGCTCTGTTGCTTTAGTGTATTTTCTATATTTATAGGCGGCTTGTATCCAATAGCCTCTTTTATGTCAAATTTTCCGTTTATTTTTATATATGAATGAAGTTTAAAAAGTCTAAAAAATAGTTTATAAAACGAGTTTATTAGAGCTATTTCATTAAAGCTAGGGCTTTGTTCGATTTGAAAAAAATCATTTTTTATATCTTGTAGATTAAATAGTTTATTAAAAAATTCATCAAAACCTATGCTGGAAAGACTAAAAACTAATTTTTTTACTATTTCTTGGTCTATGTGTAGGTTTAAGCTAGAAAGTTTGTTTAATTCACTAGCCGCTAAGTATAAATTTTCATTGTGTATAAAGTATATATCATAAAGTGCATTTTTAGTTATATTTAAGCCAATTTTTCTTGATGTTTTTGCTAGTATATTTATAGCTTCATCAGGTGTATTTGGCTTGAAAAATCTTACAAAATTTGTTCCAAATACTTTTGATATTTCACTTGTAATTTTTGTATCACTTTCATATAATTCTAGTATAAATTTATTATCTTGATTGTCTTTGCATAGTGATATTAATGCTTTTAAATCTTTTGTTGGAATTTTTTTATCAGTTTTTATATGTAATATATTTTGACTTGCAAATAAAGATGGCTCACTTAGATGATTTATAGCTGTCTTAAACTCATACTCATCAAAATAAAGTGTAAGTAAATTTGTATCTTCATTTATAAAAATTGATAGTATTTCTTCGGTGTAATCTTGTATTTGATACTCTTCTGCTCCAAACAATAAGAAAAAATTGTTTATTTTTTTTGTCTCTAAAAGAGTATCTAGTTCTTTTTTATACACTATTTATGCCTTGATTACCTTACCAAAAATTTTAGCACTAGGTATATCAACTTCTGTTATTTTTACACTTACATAACTAAGCAAAGGTGCTGTGTAGCTAGGTATAAAAATTCTAGCACCTTTTAGCTCATCGTCAAGTCTTGCTATTAGTATATTTTTGTTTTCGCAAACATAGCATTTAAATGTATTTCCGATATTTTCATTCGCCCATCTTGCGAACTTTCTATCCATAAAATCATAAGCTACCTTGTCAGCTTCTCTTTCTAATTCGCTTAAATTTTGACAAGTATCTTCTATATTTAAAAGCAAGTATCTATATAACTTTTCATCGTTTTTTATGCTTGCTTTTAAAAGTCTATGCAAGATAAGGTCAGAATATCTTCTAATAGGGCTTGTAAAATGTGTATATCTATCAAAACCAAGACCAAAATGCCCTAAATTTTGATTTGAATATTCAGCCTTTTTTTGTGCTCTTATTATTAGTTTGTCTATCTCTTCATAGTTTGGTAAAGAGTGGCTTTTGGCTTGAATTTTTTTGATTAATTTTACTAAGTCATTTTCGTAAGCAAACTCAAGTCCTAAAAGAGCTAATTCATCTAAGAGATTGTATATCTTTCTTAAATCAGGCTCACCGTGATTTCTAAAAATTCCATTTTTGATTTTTTTGGCAGCTGCCTTATTTGCCAAAAGCATACAGTCTTCTACTAACTGATGTGAAACACTATCTGTTTCAAAATGGGTTGAGTTTATATCTCCATTTTCATTTAGTTCTATTCTTAATTCTGTTGTTCTAAAATCAAAAGCATTTTCAAGCCTTTTTTTTCTTAGTTTTGAAGTGATTTTGTGTAAAGGTTTTATCCAGCTTATAGGGCTATCTTTTTTATCTTGCAATATCTCATCAATCTCATCATAATTAAATCTCTTTTTTGATTTTATAATGGCATTAAATAGCTCTTCTTTGATTACTTCACAATTTTTATCTAAAGAAATTTTAAAACAAAAAGCAAGTCTATATACATCAGGCTTAAGAGAGCAGATATTTTCGCTTAAATTTCTTGGTAACATTGGGACTGATTTGTGCGGAAAATATATAGAAAATCCACGTTTTTTAGCTTCCGTGTCTATATTGTTGTAGGTATTTACATACTCGCTTACATCAGCTATCGCGACATAAATTTGCATATTTCTTTCATCAAAATATATGGCATCATCAAAATCTTTTGCATCAACTGGGTCTATGGTGCAAAAATCAAAATTTTCTAAATTTATCCTATCTGTATACATATTTGGATCTACTTCATCACCCCACGCATTTGCTTCATCTTCACATTCTTGTGTAAAATTATCGCTTTTATTGTATATCGATAGTGATATTTTTTCATCACTCATAGGATCATTTATATTGCCTATAACTTCAGTTATCTCGCCGTTATGATTGTTTATTTTTAGTATGGTTCCAGGAGGCAATGCTCTAAGGCTTTTTTGTGATGCTTTTAAGGTTATATTTAATCCGGTTTTGATATTTACACCAAGAACAGCTGATTTGAAAAATTTAGTATATACAAGACTTGTTTCATTTGCTAGTTTTAGACTTATTATTATTTTAGCACTTTGTCTTTTTCTTTTGCCTTTTATTATCTTTGCAAGAACTATATCTCCAAGATTTGAGCCATTTAGATTTTTGTTTTCTACTAAAATATCTTCTTTGAAGTTATTGTCAAATGGGGTTATAAATCCGGTTCCGCCTGAACTTATATCAAGTCTTCCACAGACAAAACCGTTATTTATATAAAATTTATTGTTATGTTCACAAACGGCTTTTAAATTCGTTAAAACTCTTAATGTTTCTAAGTCTTGATTTGAAACCTCTTTTTGACAAATTCCGTTTGTGAGAGATGTAAGAAATTGTTTCAAAGATTATCTTTTACTTTTGCTACAGCCATTAAAAACGTATCGTGATTAAGCTCATATTCATCAAGTAAAGGAAGTGTATTTTGTATGCTTATGTCATCTATTTGGTTGAAAATATTTATAGCCGTTTTAACTACTTTTAATGCTCTTGCATAATCCCTTAGATATTTTGGAGCATTATCTGGATCGTTTGAGTGAAGTATTGCTCCAACCAATTCATTTTCTAGATTCCATTGCTCAAAAATTTTAGCCGCCACCTCTTCGTTTGTTATTTTTAAAAAGCTATTTTCTAAAATTATTAAATCCGTAGGATTTTTAGCTTCTTTTAGCTTCTCTTTAAAATCAGAATCAAGAGAATTTTCTATAATTTCTTTTGATAAAACTATCTTTCCTATCTCCATCATAAATGATGCCGGAGATAGTATTTCTAAATCTTTTGGTTTTATTTTTGAGTACCAATTATACATTAGTGCATTTTGCATGACAGATATATTTAAAAAATCATGAGTTGTTATCAGATATGGATCTAAATTTATAGAAAAACTTTTTTTGATTGAGCTAGAAAGTGCAAAACCACGAATTGTAGCCATTCCAAACAAAGATATAGCACGAGAAATTGTTGTTATCTCTTTGCTAAAACCATAAAGCGGCGAGTTTGCCGAATGCAGTATATTTGCAGTAAGCATAGGGTCTTTTTCTATAACCTTTGTTAAATCGTTCATAGAACTATTTTCATTAGAGCATATCTGCTGTATTTGCACCACACTATCATCTAGTGGCGGCAGGCTTTTTATTTTTAAAAAGATAGAATCATTCATTTTTGTTTTTACTCTTTTTTATTTTTTTAAACATTTGATTAGCTTAATGTTTTTTATTATTGCAATTTTATCAAAATTGGCTTTTTAAGAAACTTAAAAATAGCAATAATATTTTATTTCAGCGTTATTTGAGTTGTTGGAATGTATAATTTTACACAAAAATATTTACTATTAAGGAGCTATTTATGGCTATAAGTGTTTATTACGATAAAGACTGTGATTTAAGTATTATAAAAAGTAGAAAAGTTGCCGTTATCGGCTTTGGTTCACAAGGACATGCACATGCTGAAAACCTTAGAGATAGTGGGGTAAATGTTGTTATTGGTCTTGCAAAAGGTGGAAAAAGCTGGGCTAAAGCGGAAGCTAAAAATTTTAAAGTAAAGACAGTTGCTGAAGCTACAAAAGATGCCGATGTAATTATGATATTAACACCTGATGAACTTCAAGCTCAAATATACAAAGAAGAAATAGAACCAAATCTAAAAGATGGTGCTGCTATAGCTTTTGGACATGGTTTTAATGTTCATTTTGGACAGATAAATGCACCTAAAAATATAGATGTTATTATGATAGCTCCTAAGGCACCAGGACATACTGTAAGAAGCGAATTTATTAAAGGTGGTGGTATACCTGATTTAATTGCTGTTGAGCAAAATGCTAGCGGTAAGGCAAAAGAGATAGCTTTAAGTTATGCTAGCGCTATAGGTGGCGGAAGAACTGGTATCATAGAAACTACATTTAAAGATGAAACAGAAACTGATTTATTTGGCGAACAAGCTGTTTTATGTGGGGGATTATGCGCTTTGGTAAATGCTGGATTTGAAACTTTAGTAGAAGCAGGATATGAGCCTGAGATGGCTTATTTTGAGTGCTTACATGAGTTAAAATTGATAGTTGATTTGATGTATCAAGGCGGTATGGATGATATGAGATATTCTATCTCAAATACAGCTGAATATGGTGATTATGTTAGCGGACAACGCGTTATAACTGATGAAAGTAAAAAGGCTATGAAAGGTATTTTAAAAGATATCCAAACTGGTAAATTTGCTAAAGATTTTATCCTTGAAAAAGCAGCTGGATATACAAGAATGAATGCTGAGCGTGCTATTGGTGAGAGATCTTTACTAAATCAAACTGGCAAAAAACTTAGAGCTATGATGCCTTGGATAAGTGCTGGAAAACTTATAGATAAAGACAAAAACTAAATTGGCTAAGTTAAAAAAAACGGACAATAAACCAAAAAGGCGTCCAAGGGCCAAAAAAGCCAAAAAAGGACGCTTTTTTTTATGGTTATTTGTTGTTTTAGCAATCATATCGGCATCTTCTTATCTGTTTTTTAAAAATTACGATTTTGATATCAAAAAAAAGCAAGAACATATTCAAAAAACAGAAATTAATCATAAAAAAAATATAGATAAAAAAACACAAAAAGAAAATAGTGCCAAAAAATCAAATAAAGAAGCAAAACCTAAAACAAAAAAAATAGTTAAATTTGATAAAGATGAGAATTTAAGCAAGCTTTTTTTGGATACAAACACAAAAGATGAAACATACTTTTTAAGACAAATAAAAGAAGATAAAAAGCAAAAGCTTGAAACAAAACAAGAAAGTACAAATGTAAATCATAGTGTTTTTCCTGATAAAAACAGAACCGAGATACTACAAGAGAAAAAAATACAAACTAATGATACAAAAAAGATTATAGAACAAAATGAGAAAATAATAGACAAAAAAATAAAAATAGAAAACAACAAGACAGTAGATAAAAGCATAGCTTTCAAAAAAACAGAAAACAAAGCTATAAAAAACACAAAGATAAAAAAGCCAAAACTGGCTATCGTTATAGATGATGTCGCAAATAGACATCATGTTGATATGATCCGTTCTGTTGGGCTTAAAATGACACCTTCGTTTTTTCCAAAGACAAAACACCATTTAGGCACTCCAAAGTTAGCAAAAGAATTTGAGTTTTATATGATACATTTGCCTATGCAAGCGCAGCATTTTTCAAGCCCTGAGATAAATACACTAAACGTTCAAGATAGTGAAAAAATTATAGATAAAAAGATAAAAGATGTAAGGGTTGATTTTCCCACTGCAAAGTTTATGAATAACCATACCGGAAGTAAATTTACAAGCGATTTTAATGCAATGGATAAAGCATTTAAGGCTTTTATAAAATATGATTTTATATTTATTGATAGCAAAACCATAGCTACTACCAAAGTAAAAAAAGTAGCAAAAAAATACAAAAAACCATATATATCAAGAGATGTTTTTTTGGATGATAAAGACAATAAGGCTAGCATAAACAAAGAGATAAAAAATGCTATAAATATCGCAAAACAAAAAGGTTATGCGATAGCAATAGGGCATCCTAGAAAAAATACAATAGAAGCTTTAAAACAAAATCGTTCTTATATTTTAGATAATGTAGAGCTTGTTTATGTGAAAGACCTTTATGGATTTTATAGATAAACAAGAGTTGCCGGAGTCATTAAACAGACTTAAAAATCCACCTAAAAAGCTATTTTATATAGGAAACAAATCTTTACTCAAACTTCCAAAAATAGCCATAGTTGGGTCAAGAAAAGCCAGTGTTTATACTAAAAATTGTGTTTTGCAACTAGCTAGTGTGCTTAAAAATCATGGCATTTGTGTTGTTAGTGGTGGGGCTTTGGGGGTTGATATTTTGGCTCATATCGGTGCTATGCCAAATACAATTGGAGTCTTTGCAAATGGCCTTGATTCAATCTATCCAAAAACAAACGAAAAAACTATAAGAGAAATTTATAAGCACGGTTTGGCTTTGAGTGAGTATGAGCCTGAGTCTTTGCCAGTGGCATATAAATTTATACAAAGAAATAGAATAGTAGTCTCTTTGTGTGATGCTGTTGTGATAGCTCAAGCTGATATAAAAAGTGGTTCTATGCAAAGTGCAAAGATGGCATACGAGCTTGGAGTTCCTGTCTATGTTTTGGCTCAAAGATATAACGAGAGCGACGGCACAAACTATCTTTTGGCTAATTCAAAAGCAAAACTAATAGGCGATTTTAATGAATTTGCGGCTAGTTTTGGCACCACAAACTATATGCAAGAATCAACCACAGATGAGTTTTTGGGGTTTTGCAAAAATGGTGTAAGTTTGCAATATGCTTTGGATAAATTCGGTGATATTGTATATGAATACGAACTTAATGGACTTATAAAAATAGAAAATTTAAGAGTTATTGTTGTCTAAAAAGCTCTGGCCTATACTCAAAATGCATTGTATCAAAATGCTTCCATCTCCCACCCCAAATAAAGCCATTTTTTTCAAATATATCTACAATCTTTTTAGATATTAAATTTTATAGTTTTTATGCCATCTCCAATAATTACTACTTTTGACATTTATATCTATTGTGATTGCATAGCTATGGGTGCTTAGCCTATTTGTGCCGGTTATATTTCTATATTTGAAAGTTTCCACTTATATTTTTTAAAAATTTCAGCATTGACGGGTCTTTTTTAGAAGTTCGTTTAATTCATTGCTTACTTTTTTAAGAGAATGCGAGGCTTTATTTTTATATTCAAAAATTCTTTTATCAAAACTACATCTTGTAAATTTTTATTATCTCGGCTTTACTGTTTTTGTAAATTTTGTTTGACAATTTATAATTTTCACATCTTCTAATATCGCTTAAATCTTTACCAATTTCAGCAAATGCATTGTAATTACCAATAGTATCTTCAATATCAGCTCCGCCACTACACTCGCTATTTTGTTATGATATTCATTGATTTTATTTTTGATAAAAGTAGGCTTTTTTTATCAACATTTTTTAGATTTGCTCCTATATCCAAAGGTGTTATTGCTATTTGACCAATTAATGCACGACCATTGTCTTTTGTTCTTATACCCCAAGCATCGTGCAAAGCAAGAACTTTATCATCTTTTATTCCTATATAAAGCATTATATGTCCGTTTAGATAAAATAAGGTTGTATAAGGAATGCCTTTTTCTTTTATGATATTTAACTTTTCTTTGTTACTTAGCTCTTCGAGTTCTATTTTTGTTCCTATTTTTGATTGTGCTGATGAGTTTCTAGGTAGCCAAATTCCAAAGCTTCCTAAAAAATCTTTTGTAAACAAAGAACAATCCCTAAGATCACCCCAGCCACCCCAGCCATAAGGTTGTCCTAAAAGAGAACTTGCTATTTTTTGTATATTTTCATCGTTTAATTCAGCTGGGTATTTTGTAGAAAGAGCTTTTGGGATTTTGTATTTTTTGATACCAGAAATAGTTTGTATTTCGCCTATAAAGTTTAAATCATCTTGTTTATAATAGGGCAACAAAGCCCCAATCTTACCATAAAATAAAAAATTGTTTTGGGTGTCATAAATAGGCATTTTATCTTTTGTGAGTATGATAAATTTTGAGTTTTGAAGTTTTTTTGCTTCTTGATTGTCTATAAATTTTATATCATTTATCTTAACCCAGCCCCAAACGGTGTCATCTTTTACCATCGCCCAAGCCCTATCGAGTGATAGATGTGATACAAATATTGGCTTTGCTATGCTTATGTTTGAAGCTTGTAAATAATCAAACGGATACCCCTCGCCAGCCCTGTTGGGGTTGTGAAAAATTGGTTCGTTTGTTGGAAAATTTCTTATAGCTGTATTTGTTACACTGATTGCCAAACGCGATAATTTTAAAAACTCATCTTTGTTTGCATTTTTTTCTTGTTCTTCAAACCAGCTTGGTGGGATGGGTCTTAGATTTGAGCCATAGTATGTTTTATTTTTTTTAGGAGTATATATATCAAAAGCCCAAAACGCATCTTTTGTATCATCTTTGTTTGGTATATATGAAAATACACTAAATCTTTTTTCTAAGAGTTCGCCACCTGCTATCTTTTGGTTTGATAAAATTTTTGGCATAGTATAGGCATTTTGATTTTCAAGATCTAGCACACTTATATGGCTTTCTTGTTTTGTTGAACAAGATATAAAAAATATAACAATAAAAGATAAAAAAATTAAGTTTTTCATAAAGTAGCCTTTGTATAAGTGAATGGTTGATTTTATCTTAAAATTTTTAAAATTTGATATAATTTTTATTAATAATTTTTTAGGTGAGGTTTTGTTAGAACAAGTTTTAAATTTACTAAAAGAACATAATGTGTTTTTAACCGGTGGTGGCGGAGTAGGCAAGACATATCTTACTCAGGCTATTGTTGATCATTACAATAGCTTATCAAAAAATGTTATCAAGCTTGGATCTACCGGCATTAGTGCTGTAAATATCGGCGGTGTAAGCATACATAGTTTTTTTAAATTTGGAATTTGTAAAGATTTTTTAGAACTCGCGGCTTATGATAGAAGACAAAAGCAAAAACTAAAAAAAGTTTATGATATGCTTGATGTCGCCGATTTGATAGTGATAGATGAAGTTTCAATGGTTAGTTCTGAGCTTATGGAGATGATAAGATTTCGCCTTGATGTTTCAAAATTTAAAGGTAAGTTGCTTATAGTTGGGGATTTTTATCAGCTACCCCCAGTTCAAAATACAAAAAACGAAACCCAGACAAATTTATTTAATTTTGTCTATGCTTTTAATTCAAGTTCTTGGAGTGATTTTAACTTTAAAAATATAGAGCTTAAAATTTCAAAAAGAACACAAGATAAGGAATTTTATAATATCTTAAAAAAGATTAGAATTGGCGAGATAGATGATATTGTTTTAAGATATATAAACTCACTTCGTGTAAACCGATACTCATTAGATGAAAATATCACTATGCTTTTTGGAAGAAATAAAGATGTAAATGAAGTAAATGAGATAATGTTAAATCGCTTACAAACACCAATGCAAACAAGTTTTGCTGATGTAAAAATTTTAGATGAAAGTGTTCACGAAAAAAGCGTTCAAGGCTGGGTAGATGCTCTAAATAGCCCAAAAGAGCTTCAATTAAAAGTTGGGGCAAAGATAATATTTATAGTAAATTACCCATTTATGGGATATTATAACGGTGAGCAAGGAAAGATAGTAGAGATAAAAAATGCAAATGGGGTTCTTAGCGTATTTGTTCAAAAAGAAAATGGCGAAATTCTTGAAGTACAAAAGCATATTTTTACATATACGAAATTTGTAAAAGATGGCGAAAATATACAACAACAAGTTTTGGCAACTTTTGAACAATTTCCGTTTAAATTAGCCTATGCTTTAACTATCCATAAATCACAAGGAATGAGTATCAATAATCTAATGTGTGATTTAAGCCATATTTTTACAAATGGTCAGCTTTACGTAGCACTTTCAAGAGCGATAAACCCAAAAAATTTAAAGCTTTTTTATGGAAAAAGTTTAAATTTCAACTCTTATTTAAAAAGTGTAGTTAAAATAGATAAAGAAGTGGCTGATTTTTATGCAAAAACAAAATTTGAAATGATAGAGGAAGTGTGATAATGTTAAAAAATATTTTAGCGATAGTTTTTTGTTCTGTTTTTGGATTTTGTGATGTTATTAGTATAGATGACTTCAAAGCTGATGTTTATTCAAAATTTTCAAAAGGGCTTGCTAAAAAAATAGAGCTTAACTTAGATATCATTGGTAGAGATGTAGAAGAAAATAACGCTTATGTATTAGATGGTTTAAACGTTGTTATAGGAAGTTTTTATGCTGAGGATTTACTCACATCTGCCGGTAAGGAAAAGTTAAAAGAGACTTTGAAAAAGTATACTGCAAAAAAGCACTCAGTTGATATTGATGAGGTTTTAATAAGGTCTTTAAAGATAGTAAATGACTTAGAACTTGATGAGATTATAGAAGCTATAAAATCAAGAAATTTATGTGGTTATTCAACTTCAAATGGAGATACTGAAATCAGAAGACAAAACGAGACAACTATATCTCCAAAATTTAAAAACTCAAATCAAAGACCTATTGATTTAAATAGTATAGATGAGTTTTGATTTTATTGGGTTATGATGTCATAACCACTTGGTATTTTTGGTGTTAGTATATCTTGTAAAATTTCTTTATCTTTTACGACATTTGAAAGTGTAATGTCTATTTTATTGCCCAATTTATCTTCATAGCTTATATTAAAAGGAAGATTTTCTTTTATGGTTATTTTGTATTTTGTATCTTGGAAATCAGCTTCATAAAGTGAGTCTGTGATTTTTTTTGCATTGAGTAAAATTTCGCTTAAATTTATATTTTCATTGAAATTTGATATGATTGCTTGTTCTAGGTCATCTTCTATCATTATGATTTTTGAATTGGTAAAATATATCTTTTTTGGGTTTGGTTTTTTATATATCCAAAGTGCTTCATTGTTATTTTTTATATAAAATTTACCGCTATAATTTACTTTTTTATCGTTACTATTTAGTGTTTGGATAAAATCACTTTGTAGTGTTGTAAAGTCTAAAACCGAAGAGTATGAGCATATATAAATTGCTAATAAAGCTATTATTTTTTTCATTTTTACTCCTTAAAAGCCCATTTTAACCAAGTTTAATTAAATAAATAGTTAAAGTATGATACAATCTGCGAATTTAAAAATTAAATAGAGGTAGATTATATGATTGGTGCTGTATTTAAAGCAATTTTTGGAACAAAGAACGATCGAGAAATTAAAAAATATTTAAAAAGATTAAAAGGCATAAATGAGCTTGAAAAAGTTTATAAAGATATGTCTGATGAAGAGCTAAAAGCAGTATTTGCAAAATTAAAAGAGCTTGTGCTAAGTGGTAAAAAAACCGAGGATGATGTTTTAAATGATGTTTTTGCTATTGTTAGAGAAAGTAGCAAAAGGGTTTTAAATATGCGTCATTTTGATGTTCAGCTTATAGGTGGTATGGTACTTCATGAGGGCAGGATAGCTGAAATGAAAACAGGTGAGGGTAAGACTTTGGTTGCCACTTTACCTGTTGTTTTAAATGCTATGAGTGGGAAAGGCGTTCACGTAGTTACTGTAAATGACTATCTTGCAAAGCGTGATGCAACTCAAATGGGAGAGCTTTATAACTTTCTAGGACTTAGTGTAGATGTTGTGCTTAGCGGTGTTTATGATGATGAGGTGCGAAAAAAGGCTTATGATTCAGATATAACTTATGGAACGAACTCTGAGTTTGGGTTTGATTATTTGCGTGATAATATGAAATTTTCAATGAACGATAAGGTTCAAAGAAAACATAATTTTGTTATAGTTGATGAGGTTGATAGTATCTTGATAGATGAAGCAAGAACTCCACTTATAATCTCAGGTTCTACAAATAGAACACTTGATGGTTATATAAAAGCAGATGAAGTAGCTAAAAAACTAATTCGTGGTGAGGCTGCTGATCCAAATGTGCCAAACTCAAAACCTACTGGCGATTTTGTAGCTGATGAAAAAAATAGAACTATTTTAATAACCGAAGAGGGTATAAATAAAGCTGAGAAATTATTTGGCGTTGGCAACCTATATGACCTTGAAAATGCTATTTTAAGCCATCATCTAGATCAAGCCTTAAAGGCACATAATCTTTTTGAAAAAGATGTTCATTATGTTGTGCGTGATAATGAGGTTATTATAGTTGATGAATTTACAGGAAGGCTTAGCGAGGGTAGAAGATTTAGCGAAGGACTTCATCAAGCATTAGAAGCAAAAGAGGGTGTAAAGATACAAGAAGAGAGCCAGACGCTAGCCGATACAACTTATCAAAATTATTTTAGAATGTATAATAAACTTGCTGGTATGACAGGAACAGCACAGACAGAGGCTACTGAGTTTTCTCAAATTTATAAATTAGATGTTATCTCTATACCTACAAATGTTCCTGTTGCTAGAATAGACAAAAATGACCTTATTTATAAGACGCAAGATGAGAAATTTAAAGCTGTTATTGATGAGATAAAAAAAGCAAATGAAAAAGGACAGCCTGTTCTTGTTGGAACTGCTAGTATTGAGCGTAGTGAATTGCTTCACTCTATGCTTGCAAAAACTGGCATAGCACACTCTGTTTTGAATGCAAAAAATCACGAAAAAGAGGCTGAAATAATAGCTTCAGCTGGCGTAAAAGGTGCTGTTACTATAGCTACAAATATGGCTGGTCGTGGTGTTGATATCCGTATAGATGATGAGGTTAGGGCTTTAGGCGGACTTTATATCATAGGAACAGAAAGACACGAAAGCAGAAGGATAGACAATCAGCTAAGAGGTAGAGCTGGTCGCCAAGGAGATCCTGGTGTTAGTAGATTTTATCTAAGCTTAGAAGATAACCTGCTTAGAATTTTTGGCTCTGATAGGATTAAAGCTATCATGGACAGACTAGGTATAGAAGATGGCGAAAGCATAGAGAGTAAGATGGTTACAAGAGCTGTTGAAAATGCTCAAAAAAAGGTAGAAAGTCTTCATTTTGAATCAAGAAAACATTTGCTTGAATACGATGATGTGGCTAATGAACAAAGAAAAACTATATACAAATATCGCGATGAATTACTGGATAAAGAATTTGATATAAGCGATAAGATAGAACAAAATAGAAAAGAATATGCTATTTTGATGCTTGAAAATGTTGATATTTTAGCCGGTGGCTTAAAAGAAGATTTTGATCTGAGTAAATTATGTGCTTTTATCCTAAGCGATTGTGGAGAGAGTGTCAGCGAAGAAGAGCTTAAAGGGCTTGATTATGATGAATTGGTTGATAAGATAGTTCAAATTTTAACCGATAGATACAATGCTAAGATGAGCGTTGTTGATGAAGCTCAAAAAGTAGATATACAAAAGATGATTTTCTTACAAGTACTTGATGATGCTTGGAGAGAACACCTATATCAAATGGATATACTAAAAACAGGTATAGGGTTACGTGGATACAACCAAAAAGACCCACTTACTGAATACAAAAAAGAAAGCTATAATTTATTTGTTGAGCTTGTTTCAAGACTTAAAACAGAAAGTGTAAAGATACTTCAACTTTTAAGACTTAGAGAGAATAAAGATCAAGAAAACAATGTTGACAGCATGAAATCATCAATGCAAAAAAAACAAGATGAGTTGATGGCTGAAAACAATACTCAAAACACTCCTGTTAGAGAGAAAAAAATCCCTAGAAACTCACCTTGCCATTGTGGCAGCGGTAAAAAATATAAAGAGTGTTGCGGCAAAAGTGGCCCTAAAAAAGGCTGGCTTGCTTGATAAAGAACGACAAGGCAAAACAAACAAGCCTTCCTAGGTATTTGCTTTTTAAATACCTTAGATTTGATAAATCACAGCCTTTTATAACACTAAGTGCTGTGCTTGCTTTTTTGGGTGTTAGTGTCGGCTTGATGGTTCTTATAGTAGCTATGGCTATAATGAACGGCTTTGATAAAGAATTTGAACGAAAACTTTTTACTATGAATTACCCTTTAACCATAATAAGTGGCTTTAAGGGTAATGTTAATGATAAATTTGTAGATGAGCTAAAACAAAAATTTCCAAACCTAAAATTTAGCCCATATATAAGCACTCAGGTTATATTTAAAGGACAAGAGCGACTTGATGGTGGGATTTTGTTTGGTATAAACTCAGATGATGAAAAGCATATAAATTCAGTTGTAAAAGATGCACTTGGCGATAAAAACCTAGACGGATATGATATTTTGATAGGTAGCGGAATACAAAGTGATTTTGGCTTGCTTAATGGAGATAAGCTTACTTTGATATTTACAAAAGCCGATCCTAGCGGGTTTAGTCTTATACCAAAGATGAAAAGATTTGTGGTTAAAGATAGCTTTACCTCAGGACTTATAGCTTATGATAAGTCATATTCTTATGCTTCTTCCAAAGCTTTGGCTAAAATTTTAGATTATCCAGATGGTGTTTATGATGGTGTTCATGTATATTCTGATAAACCTTTTGAAGATATTGTTTTATTGCAAAATGCTTTGCCTTTTAGCTTTAAAGCTATTGGCTGGTGGCAACAAAATGGAAATTTCTTTTCTGCATTACAGCTTGAAAAAAGGGCTTTGTTTATAGTTCTTATGCTTATTATTTTGGTAGCTTCGTTAAATATAGTAAGTTCGCTTTTGATGACAGTTATGAATAGAAGACAAGAGATAGCTTTGCTCCTAGCACTTGGTGCTACTACAAGTGAGATTAAGAAAAGCTTTTTTTACCAAGGTCTTGTTATAGGGCTAGGTGGTATTTTATTTGGTGTTTTACTTGGCTTGTTTGGTATATGGCTACTTGGAAATTTTGATATTATAAACTTGCCAGCGGATGTTTATGGTAGTTCTAATTTACCATTAGAACTTTCTTTGGTTGATTTTTTGATGATAGTTGGAGGAGCTGTTGTTATAGTTGCTTTATCATCTTATTATCCAGCAAAAAAAGCTACAAAGATAAATATATTAACAACATTAAGAAACGAATAGTATTTGTTTTGATATCCACTTTCTTTGTGAAATAATTTTTATATTAAATTTAATATTATTTTGTTATTATATTGATAAGGATTATTAAATATGCAAAACAAGGAAATATAATTATGAAAAAAATTATTGCTTTAGTTGTGGCTATGTTTTTTGTTGGATGTGCTACAACATCTCATAATACAGTCTCAAAAAAACAAGAAAACATAAACCACACTCATCACAATCACCATGATATGCCTATACACTTTACAGATGATTTTATGCATACACACGAAGGACATGAGATGAATCATGACATGATGCAAAATTTTCAATTAAGAAGTATGCCAGAGATTAAGTTAAAAAGCGATACAAAAAATGCAAATGATGTAGAAAAGGCTATATTAAAAGAATTTAAAGATAAAGTTATCGCAGTCGCATATATGAAATATGCAGCTGGCAGGGGTGTTGATCTTGAAATAAAAGAACCTATAAATCGTATAACATTTAGAAAACTTGGCGTTAAGATAGCTGATTTGGTTAGACAAGTAACTGGTAAAGATGGTCTTGTAGAGATAAATTCTAAAATAAACGGACTTCAGGTTAGTAAATTTTTATGACATATCATTGAATTTTAATATATTTGTAATATATAATTAAGAAATATTAGCAAATGAGCCTTAAACTTAGAACATTTTTGGTCTATTTTGTTATTTATAATAATTTTTATATTAAAATAATTATATTATTTTTTAATATAAACGTGAAAAATATTTTTAAAGGATAATTTAATTCATATATTATATAATACATAAGTTAATATATATAAAATATATATAAAATATAGTTATTTTTTATTGATTTTTTAAAAAAAATATAGTAGTATACGCGATCTAAAATAGAAAATACACAAATTCAGAAAAAGGAAAGGGGAGCTTGATTGATAATGAAAAATAATTTTTTAATTATTTTATCGCTTTTTTATATAACTTGTCTTGAAGCAAGAGCCTATAAGTCGTTAGATATTAGGAATGAAAAGATAGAAGAAAATAGACAGTTTAAAAAAGAGATAGATAAAAAAATACAAAATATCGACAATCAAAAATCAGACAGTATAGATATAGACTATATAAAAGAAGAGAATAAAATAAATAAAATCGATATAGAAAAACAAGATATAAGTCTAAAAAAAATATTTTTAGATGGAGAACATCCTTTAAAAGAAAAGTTGCAAAAAGAAATAAAAAAATTTTTAAATGCTGAAATGAACGAAAAAAACATCTACCTAATAATAGAATATATAAATAAACGTTTAATAGAAGATGGTTATGTTACAAGCTTTAGTTTTTTTAAAAACGGAAATGTCTATGATGGTTATCTTGAATTAGAAATAAAAGCAGGAAAAATAAACGAAATTTATTTCGAGACTAAAAAAGACAAAGGTTTTAGAGAAAGACAAGAGATTTTTTTCGCGTTTCCATATTATAAAGACAAAGTTTTAAATACAAAATATTTAGACCAAGGAATAGAAAATTTAAGTATGGGTCGAAAACAAAATCAATTAGAGATAGTCCCAAGCGATAAAGAGGGGTATTCTGATATTATCATACATCAAAAAGAAGGTATTGGAAATTTTGGAATCAACTATGACAATAGCCCAATTGATAAGGATAGAAATAAATTAGGGTTTAATTATAACGGAGGAAATATATTCCCAATAAATGACTCATTTGGTATATCGTATTCTACAAATTTAGGAAAAGATTATACTAAAAATAAAGATGAAAATTTAAACCTTTCTTATGCAATACCTTTTGGGTATTATAAATTTTCATATAATTTAGGAATAAACAAAACACATTCAGTTGTTAAGGGAAATACGACTAATATAACAAGAGATGGTAAGGTAAAAAAACAAAAATTTAAACTATCTAGGGTTATAACTAGAGGTAAGTATAATAAAATTACAGGTTATGTGTTTTTTAGTCAAAGAGATAATGAAACCTATATAAATAATGAAAAAATTTTAATAAATAGCAAAACATATTCTACGACCGGTCTTGGGGTGGATTATTCTGATAAGTTTTTAGGTGGAAATATTTATTTGGGATTAGAATATGAAAAAGGGGTTCCTTGGTTTAAGGCAGAAGGAGATAAAAACTATAATCCTAAATTACCTAAAAAAGAGTTTCAAAAGTATTCTTTAAATGTTGATTGGGGAAGATATTTTCTTTTACAAAACAAAGATGTTTTGGGATTTAGATCAAGTTTTTTAGGTGTTTATTCAAATGATAGATTGTTAAATATAAATAAAATGAGTATAGGAGATGATTATACAGTGAGGGGTTTTAAAGAAAATTCCATTTCGGGAGAAAAAGGTGCTTATATAAGCAATACACTTACATACTATTTCTCGGAAGAGAAACATCCATATATCCATGTCATAAACCCTTTTGTGGGTTTGGATGCAGGAACGCTAAAGGATAAAGATAATAGTTCTAGAGAAAGTATAATTGGAATGGCATACGGAGTCAAATTTCAAAAAAATGGTTTTAATGGGAGTTTAATGGTTAGCAGAGCTTTAAAAACAGAATCAAGACACAAAAATGAGGGAAATGTGATCTCATTTAATTTTGGTCATTCATTTTAATTTAAGGAATAGAAAATGAAATCGTCGATATTTTTTAAAAAAATTGAAAGTTTTTTAAAACAAAATTTACAAAAAATCAAAAAAATAGCAACTGTAGCTATGGCATTTTTTTTAACTAGTATGGGTATAAGGACTTTAGCAGAAGAAAATAAAGTAGAAAATATAGTAAAAAATGAAAAAAGTAAAGATTTAAAAATAGAAAGAAGTAAAGATAGAGGTTCTATAAAAATTGACATAGAAAAACCTAATAGCAATGGCATTTCTCATAATATTTATGATAAATTTGATATGAGTTCAGATGATCAGACTGTTTTTAATAATGTTGATAATAAAAGCTTTGAAAGCCATATAGATACGAGCGAGCTTTTTGGTCGGGTTCAAAAAAATAAAAATTTTGGTTCAGAAGATGCTGCAAATGTTATAATAAATGAAATTGTAGGTGGAGATCCAAGTAGTTTAGGAGGAACGATTGAAATAGTTGGGAAAAAAGCTGATTTAATATTTGCAAATGAAAATGGAATTAATGTAAATGACCAGCATTATCTTAATGTTGATAGAGTGATTTTTGGAAATAGTATGAAAGATATACGAAATCAAAAAGAACATTCGTATTTAATATATGGCAACAAAGGTATAAGTGATACTATAAAAAAAATAGAAAAAATAAAAGAAAAAATAAAAGAAATAGAAAAAATAGCTAAAAATATAGAGGATACAGAAAAAAAACAAGAAGCCTCTAAAAAGGAATCAGAGGTAATAAAGTCTTTAGAAAAGGAATTAAAAAAAGAGATTAAAAATCTAGAAATTGCTAAAGCTTCTGCAAGAACAGCAAATCCTTCTATGTATGAAAATAAAATTATTATAAAGCCAAGTAGTAATGTTGGGTATGGCTCATTGTATTCATTACAAAGAGTTAATGGTAAAACATTAGAAATAGACAAAAAAACAGGTGCTATCGCATCAAGGGGTCAAGATGATTTATCTCTACCTGTAGTATATAGTCAAAAGCTTAACAGAGCAACTCTTCCTTCTATAGCAAACACTAAGATAGTACAGGAGCCATCAAAATATGTAGCTAAAACACAAAAATTAGATACAAAATCAGCTAGTAGCACCCCTAGTATAAATTTCAATAAAAGCAAAGATGATTTATCATTAGATGACGCATCTTTCACAGGAATTTTGCCAGTAGCTCTTACTAGTTTTTCTCCTGCCCAACAAGTCTATAAAACAGCAAAACAAACAAAAGATACACAAGAATCAGATACTCCTAAAACAAGATCAATAAAATTTAAATCAGGCAATAGTTTTGCTAAAAATGGTATAGAATTTAAAAAAGGAGAAGCAGATGCTTCAACTACTCAAGATTTTACCCCTGTATCTCTAGCAAGTGTGGCTACTGGTAAAAAAACAGAGAAGTTGGAAGAGCAATTAGATAACACACAAGCATTAGATGAAGAAAAAGCAACAAAAAAAGCTAAAGCAGATAATGGCTCTAGTAAAAATACTTTGGAGCTTAAAGCAGCTGAAGTAGCTACTTCAGAAGCTCAAAAACTTGCTCCTGTGTCTGTTTCTAGTGAAGCTAATACTGAGAAAAAAGTAGATACTCCTATAAAAAAATTAAACCATATAGAAGTAGCGGATACAACTAAAACTCAGTTGGAAAAAGTTGAAGGACATGATAAATCAACCTTGGTTCAGATAGCAAAAACTAATAGCAATGGAATTTCTCATAACCTATATAATGAATTTAGTATAGAATCTGATGAAAATGTATTGCTAAACAATAATAGCGGTAGTGGAAAAGCAAGAAGTAAGCTTTTAAATGGTCAACAATTTTCATCAAATAAAAATCTTGATGGAAAATCTGCAAGTTTGATTATCAATGAAGTTGGAATGAATGATAGAGGTGCGACTAAACTAGCTGGAGGACTTGAGGTTTTAGGAACAAAATCTGACGTTATTATTGCTAATGAAAACGGAATTATCGTAAATGGTGGTCGTTTTGAAAATGTTGGTGAGCTTACATTAAGCTCAGGAAAATACAGAATGTCTGATTCAAGTGGAAAACAACATGCATTTAGCGATAACAATGGAAAAGTATTGGTTAATGCTAATACAAAAGTAGATAAGCTTTCTATTGTAGATAGTGGACAAATTGAGATATCAAAAGAAGCTACTTTGGATTCAAATCGTCTATTTTTACAAGCAAATAAAAACCTAAGCAATCAAGGAAAAATTACAGGTAAAAGCACAAGAGTGCTATCTAAAGGAAACATAATAAATGATGGTGAGATAAACTCTAATGATGTTTTTGTTTCTGGTAAAAATTTAATAAATAAAGGAAAGATAGACTCTACTTTAAGCACAACAGTAAAAGGACGTAATCTACAAAACTATGGGGCAATAACATCAAAAAATTATGTTGATCTAACTGCTGGAACTGGTTTTAATAAAGGAGAAGTTACTTCAAAAAATGTAAAAGCAACACTAGATAATTATCAAAATGAGGGTGTATTATCAGCAAAAGATAATTTGGCAATATACTCAAATGATAAGCTTGTAAATAAAAAAGAGATTTCAGGAAATGTTGTTCAAATATCAGGGGATTATATAGAAAATACAGATGGAGCATTTATCTCAGCAAAAGATGGTCTAAAGATAGAAGGAAAAATTTTAAGAAATGATTCATCTGCAATTGTTTCAGACAAACAATTATATATAGATGCCCAAGATGAAATTCAAAATGTTAACGAAGCTCTTATTCATTCAAATGGAGCAGGAACAATAAGATCTAAAAAGATTTTAAACGTAGCGTCTCAAATTAGCTCAAAAGAAAATCTAAGACTTCAAGCAAATGAGCTTGAAAATACAGGAAAATTTAACTATGAACTTAAAAATGAAGGGTATAACAAGCTAACCAAGCATACAAATGTAAGAGAGTCAATGTGGAAAGCATGGTATAACGGCTATACTGTAGAAGTTAAAATACCAAAAGAATCTGTAAATATTGATAATATCTCATCATTAATCCATTCTGATAAAAATGTTGTTATTTCTGCATATGATAATGGAAAAGATAAAAAAACTAAAGTTTACAATAGAGATTCTAGTATAGTAGCCAAAGAAAGTGCATATATTTTTGGAGATTTAAACAACTTAACAACAACTAAGACTAGACAATTAGCAAATATGCTTCACAATGTAGAGATTACTTTAACATGGGATACTAATTCATTGGTTAATGGTGGAATCTTTAATTCTGGGAAAGATGCAGAAAATGTTTCTCTTTTAAGATTATTAACAGAGAAAAATACTTTAAGAAGATATCAGTATTGGAATTTGTTAAAAAGTATTAATGATCCAGGTTTGGATAAATTAATGAGTTTAGCTTTAGGTTCTGATTGGAAAGCAAAAGATGATATTCCTGATCTTATAAATGGAAAAGAAATTGAATATTATTCTGCTAATAGTCGTGGACAAGTTCTGGCTCAGAAAAATATCTTTGTAAAAGGAGATGTTTACAATGATTCTATAAGTACAGATGAAACATTGTTAAGCTGGGAAAAGAATAGAGATACAAAGGATAAAAAAGGAATTTACGAAAAAGCAGGAGAGATTAGTGCCGGCAATGATAAATATCCTAAATTTATATATAGCAAAGATGCACAAGAAAGTTTGAAAAAAATAGAAAAGAATGCAAAACAAGAGGATACATTAGGAAAAATAAAAGCCGGAAACAATCTAATTGTAGATGCACAGAAATTTAATAATAAAAATTCACAAATTTTTGCTGGAAATAACCTAATTACTTTATCAGAAGACTTCACAAACGAAGGCTCTAAAAATATCAAAACAGATATTGTTGCAAAAGGCCAAGCAAATATTAAAGCAAAAGAAAATGTTAAATTAGAGCTTTCAGAAATAATTGCAGATCAAGGTTTAGATATTCAAGCTAAAAATATAGATTTATTGGGAGCTGATCTTTACTCAATGGGTGGAGATATAAATCTTGAAGCAGAAGAAAAAGTTAATGTGGAAGATAGAATTGAAAAAGATTCAGAAAAAATAATTGAAAATGAAAGAACCACTACAACTAATGAAACTACGGAATTAACAAGGGAAACTGAAAGTAGTAAAGCTTCTAGTATCAAAGGAAAAAATGTAAATATATCAGCAGGAGATAAAGCAAAAGTAAAAGGAAGTGATATCAAAGCTGAAGAAAAAGCAAAAATCAAAGCAAAAGAAGTTGATATAGAATCAAGTGAAACAAAAGATATAGAGAAGATAACCAATCAATCAGGTGGAAAGTATAAATTAGGATTACCTGAATTAGCTGCATTTAAAAGTAAAAGCACTGAACAAACAACCCAAAATGCTAGTACAATTAAAGCAAATAATGTAGTAGTAGAAGCTGAAAATGATATAAATGTAAAGGGAAGCGATATAATAGCTAAGGGGAATGTAGACTTAAAAGCAGGTGGAAAAGTAAATGTAGAAGATGCTAAAGAAACAGAAAAAACTAAAGAAAGAGCTTTAAGTATAGGTTTAGTGGGTTCTACTTACTATAACAAAAAAGAAGAAAAAGGAAAATCAAGAGCAAGTAATATAATTGCTGGTGGAAAAGTAAATATAGATGGCGAAGAGGATGTTGATATTACTGGTTCTAATATCAAAGGTTCCGGAGGAGATATAGTTTCAAGAAAGAAAAAAGTTAATTTTAATGCCGTAGAAGAAACTCATAAAGTAACAGAGACAGAAACATCTGTAGGATTTGTTGGTTCTGCATCAGCTGGAATAGGAGATCTAGGAGCAAAGGCTGAATTTGATAGTGCCCATAATAAAGCTAGTACCGAAATTATAAACAATTATGCACCTAAAAAAGATAGAGGTAATAAACAAGCTAGATCTAAATTATCTAGTCTTGCAAGCGGGGAAATAGGGTTAAAAATTTCAAACAACAAAACAGAGATAGAAGATAAAAAATGGAAGAATGGAACCCTAGAAGCCAGTGAAGGTAGCTTTAATATAAAAGGAAAAGAGCAAGTTGATATCGGTGGAACCGATATAACAACTAAAAAACGTTTGGATATTACAGCAGGAAAAGTAGAATCTAAGGTTTATAAAGACACCCATAAAGAAAAAACTACCGGATTTAGTCTTACAGCAAAACAAAGTGTAGGTGCTACAAGTAGTATATTAGATGCTGTAAATAGTTCAAAAGAGATTACAGAAGATGCAATGAAGGGTCAGTTAAATGGAGGACTAGCGGCATTAAAAGCTGCAGGAGCTGTTACTAACTTATTATTTAATGATACTGTCGGAAGCAATTCTAAGCAAGAATTAGGATTTAACTATACAGACTCTAACAAAGAAGTTACTAAAGATAAAAAATCTAGAATAAAAGCAGGAGAGGGTATATCTATAACAGCTACTGAAGAGGATGTTAATTTAAATAATGTAGATATAGAAAGTAAAGGCGATGTTGATTTAACTGCAAAACGTGATGTTAATGTTGCTGGTGGAGAAATAAATGAAAAATCAACTAATAATAATTTCTCTGCAGAAATTCATACTCAGCAAACAGCTGGAGTTAGTGCTATATTTGGTTCTAATGTTCAAGCTGGGGGCGGAGCTTCGTTTGATTATGAACGTGGTAGCGAAGAGTCAACTAAGCATACCAACTCAAAAATAAAAGGTAAAAATGTAAGAATAAATGCTGGAAGAGATGTTAATGTTAAGGGTGCTGAGATTAGAGCTGATAAAAAAGCGAAAGTTAAAGCAGAGAGAGATCTTAATGTAGAAACCCCAGTAGATACATATAATACTTCAAAAATAAAAGCAAATGCTTCAGCAACATTATCAGCAGGATTGGGAAGTAATACAATTGGTGCAGGAAACGTTAGTGCATCAGCTGGAGGCGGATATATCTATGGTAATGGAGAAAAAATTTCACAAAGATCTAGCATAACAGCAGGAGAAGAATTTGAAGCAGAAGTAGGAAATAATCTTAACTTAGACTCAGCAACTATTGGAAGCGATACTAAAAAAGGTTCTTTAAAAGTTGAAGGAGAAACAAAAATAACCGAAAGAGTATTAAAAGAGCAAGCTGGTGGGGCAATAGTTGGAATTTCAGGCGGAATAACTGGAGAGTTAGGATTAGATCTTGAAATTGGAGATAAAAAAGATAAACAAGTTGCTCAAAATTCTGTAATAAGTCTAGCAAAAGAAAATATATCTTCAGGTAAAATTAAACTAAATGGTGAAGAAGTAAAAGCAGATAGCTTAAAAACAGATAAAAAAGAAGAATCAAAGACATTAAAAGATGTGTTTGAAAAGGGTGGAAGCGCAAGTCTAAGTTTTTCTGTCAAAGATACTAAGGAACTTCTAGGAAAGGTAAGACCAAGATCTAAAAGAAGCACACAAGAAAGTGGACAAAAATCTTCAGGTGATTATGAAGATATAAGCGGTGCTTTTTCAGGTAGAAATGAAGCAGAAAGTAAGAGAGCACAAGAAAGAATAGATGATTCTTCAAGAGAAGCTAGACAAGAACCAATCTATGCACAAATAGATCCATCTAAAAAGACACCAAAGGTTGAGTCAGAAACAGAGAAACAAGCTAGAATAGCTCAAGAAAATACACAAAAATATGGACCAAAAGAAAGTGTAGTAAGTCCTGACAATGATACTTACATGACTATTCAAAGAAAAGGAAGAGTTGAAGAAGCAGCTAATAAAGCACAAAGAGAACTACCAAAACTTCCTGGTGAAGATGTTAAAACACAAAAATCTTCAGATGTAGAAAATGCAAGAGAAAAAATATATGAAGATTTAGATAGTGTTGTTACAAGGAAAAATGAAATTGAAACTATAAAATCTAAAGAAAGCGATTATGAAGATTTAGATGTAATTAGAAATGAAGTAGAGAGTAAGAAAATTCAAGAAAGCGACTATGAAGATTTAGATAAATTTAGAGAAACTTTATCGTCAAATAGAGAAAGAATAGAGAATTCTTTAAGAGAAGCTAGACAAGAACCAATCTATGCACAAATAGATCCATCTAAAAAGACACCAAAAGTTGAGTCAGAAACAGAGAAACAAGCTAGAATAGCTCAAGAAAATACACAAAAATATGGACCAAAAGAAAGTGTAGTAAGTCCTGACAATGCTACTTACATGACTATTCAAAGAAAAGGAAGAGTTGAAGAAGCAGCTAATAAAGCACAAAGAGAACTACCAAAACTTCCTGGTGAAGATGTTAAAATACAAAAATCT